>VEQL01000039.1 GCA_018883245.1 Chthoniobacterales bacterium | reverse complement strand
TGCAGCAGTTCCCGCGCATGCTCTTCCTTGCGGCCTTCCACCAGATCCCACACCCGACCACCGTCGAGATCGTTGAGCATGGTGGCGTAAACATGCCCGCGCCGGAAACTCTTCTCGTCCAAGCCCAGGTAGGCGATCGGCTCGCGCCGGCGCCGCGCCAAACCCCGCTCGACGGCCGCTTTCATGATCGCGTTGACCGTATGCCAGTGCAAACGCATGACCTTGGCCACCTGGCTCACGCTGCCGCAGGCCTGCAGCCATACCACCACCGCCTGCGCCATCAGCCGCGTCACCCGCTGGTAACGCTCCGCCCACGGCACCGCCACCTCTTCCACCCGCCCGTCGGCATACTTCACGCTGGGAACCCGCGCACTGATCACCGTCTCAAACTGGCAAGTGTCCAAATGCCGCCACGTGCGTTGCCTCCACTGGTGCACATGCGCCGGCCCTTGCGTCACCGGATCACCCCACCTCGTCCCCGGTTCCACGCCCACATGCACCACCACCCGCTGGGCCGCCATATCCAGTTCCACTTGCTCAACCTTCCAAGGCGATTGCAGCCCCAGAACCTGCTGGTAAAAATCACTGTCTTTCACCAAGCCTCTTGACCACCAACACACCCACACTGGCAAGCTTTCACAGCAAATATCGCGAAGAACCGATATTTTTGTCCCTACGATGATGGCTCATGTAATCACTGATGTTGCCCTTGCTCACCCAATCCAGAGCACGCGCCAATAAATCCTGACGGTTGGCACTCCCTTTCACGTAAGCACCCCATCGCTGGATGTTCGCGTTCTGGCTGTTACTGAACTCTGCCTTTGCGAGAGTGACAAACGGACCCGAATAAATGGCATTCAAGAGCTCCTGATCGTTGAGCGGAACGCCTTTGATGTTAATTGTTTTGAACCACTCCTTGATTTCGCTTTCCGTGCCTTCGCATTCGTAAATAAGCAGCCCCGAATTCAGAATTCGAGCGCGCTTGTCCTTAGCCATGCCACTGAAATACTGCTCATTCCCGTCATCGTCTTTAATCGCAAACTTGCCCGTCACGAATCGTCCAAGACTTGTGATTCGTTGTTGCCCGTCGAGAACCTCGAAATTGCCATCGCTCACTTTGTTGAAATAGATCAATCCAAGCGGATAGCCCTTGAGGACAGAATCAATGACATCCGCTTCTAACTTGCCGCCAGCAGATGCATAAATGTAGTTACGCTGATATTCAGGCTGGATCGTGAGCGTTCCAGACAAGCCGAAAAGGCCCTTTCCTTCCAATTCGTTGTAAACAAACCCATCGCAAATATCTTCAACCGTGATTCCCGTCCTTAGCGTTGTCTTCATGTTTTACTGCTTACAGTGGTTACGCACGGTGGCGGATTAGGACACGCTTAAACACCTTGACTCCATTTACAACCCCTGAAGCATTTAAGTCATAGACTCCTGGTTTGCCAAATAGACTTTGATACGCTTCCCGACATTCACGCGAGGTGTAGACGCGCGTTCTGCAAGCATTGTGTGGATCGTTGGATTCTGTAGTTCCTAAGATTTCAAACTGGTCAGGATTATATCTATCTAAAAAACTGATTGGCACACCCATAACGCCTTTGTAGTCGCTAGGGATTGCATCCGTGAAAGGCACTTCAATGGCATCGTAATTGTCATACGTTGCATACTTTGTTTTGCCTCTTATTTCTTTGTGCTTACTGTATTTAAGATTTTCTTTCATGGTCATCAGCGGCAACGGTTGATGACGACGCCCGTGGTCAAGATTCGTAAACCAACGAACACCTTTTATTCGCAAATACTTTTTCCCATCAGCATCAACTCTCCATCCAGCCGCAGTTATGGGATAGCTTTCTGGAACCTGAAATTCACGATCACCACTCGTAATGGTTGGGCCTAGCCACATTTTGTTGTTCTTTATGTTTGGGAAAATTTCTTTGTATGTTGAGGCATTCATGTTCCCAATAACGACAAAGCTTTTTTCGTAATCAAAAAGCTGTCTCACATACTCTCGAAAAAGACTAAACGGTGGGTTTGTTACAACGATATCCGACTGTTCGAGAAGATGTTTACACTCGGCGCTTCGAAAATCACCGTCTTCTTGAAGCGGCGTCCATTCGTTATGTTTGTTCGCTTTTAATTGAATTGCCACGTCCTTCAAATTGAACTCGCCATCTCCATTAATGTCAGCCACGTCATTGATGATGAACTTGTTGGCGTTTACTTTGGGACGGCCCTTTGACTTGGGAAGAGAGCCATCATCTCCGAACAGAGCAAGTTGCGTGTTAGCCACTGGAGAGGGTTTGTAGCTAGTTGTGACCAATCGTTTCAAACCGAGCTTTTTGAAATTGAGCACGAAATAACGGAAGAAATTACTCTCGAACGGATCGTCGCAGTTGCAATACACCACCTTTTTGCGGAACACATTCGCGTCGTATTCCAGATACGCTTCCATCTCTTTCTGAATATCGGCGTATTGCGTGTAAAACTCGTCGTTCTTAGCCCTTTTGGCCTGTGTCAGATCCTTATTTGCCATGGTATTTGCTGGTGGGACTGCTCATCGCGCCTGTCTAGATCGAGATTCAAATCGCTGTAATCACCCTAGCCGTATCTTCAGCCCAATGCATCTCAAATGTCTGGCGCGGCATGAAGCTGGACACGGGGCTTGTAAGCGTTGACCGAAGGTCACAGCGCACAGGCCTGTGGCCAGCGTAGTGCCGAGAGTGCGGGAACGTATGGAAAACAACCCCCGCACGAAAAGCGTGGCTCTGGCGGAGCAGATGTGAAGCCATTGGCAACGCCACGGCTGAACAGCTGCTACGACAGTGGCACGCCCCTTGACCAACACTGAACATGGAGTGATGTCGTCGCACTCGATGTGAACACGAAACAAGCGAAGCGGCGGCGGTCGGAGCGAAGAGCTTTGGCAAAGCCAAAGCTCTGAGCGCCTGACGCTGCTGCGAAGCGTTCGATCCGACACCGCGCAGCGCTAACTTTTTCTGAGTTGGGGGGGATTGTGAAAAAATTCCTGGGGTGGTGTATTTATGGCCGAGCCAACGACTCACAATACAGAACGCGGTTACCCGATGGCCGCAAGCGCCGCGTCGACGCGGCATCTGTTTGCGGAGGCAAGGCCGCAGAATAGGTGAATACAAGTGAAGTGGTGTGTAGCTCTGCTGCATACCACTCCCCATTTGTATATCAGGCCGAAGGCCCGAAGCGTCAGCGTAGCCTATACGAGAACGCCGCCTCCGCTCGAAACGACACCGAGGCGTTTGCTCCGACATGCGTGCTGCAAGCACGCGTAGAGGAGCAAGATGCGCCGAGTCACGAATTGAGAGAGTTCACGTTGGCGGCAGAGAGCGGGAACAACTTCGACGCCAAAGGGGGGAATCGAAAAGCGCCGATGAGAACAGCCGCAAAGCGGATGTGAACATGGGCGCTTTTAATACGACTCGCGCGATGAGCCGACAGGCTGATCGTGCCTACATGAACGGGTGCGACTTGTTCTTCAGCGACGAGATCGTTGATGCCTTTGCTCGCTGTTTTGCTCTGCGACTATCTTGAGAGCAGGACTATCGACACCAAGCTGCTTTATCATGTGATAGATGACAAAAAGAACACCATCATCCAGCGCGGGATTTATCTGCAAGGCGCGCTCAAAATCAGAGAGCGCATCTGAATATCGTCCAAGTTCGGCGAGGAGATTGCCTCGATTGAGGAACCAATCAGCACGTTCGGGAGAATACTCGATAGCTGTGTTGAATTTATCGAGGGCGGTTTCCGAATCACCAAGTTTCCAGGTAGAGAGACCAGACATGAAGTATTCCTCAGCTGTATTTTCAAGGTCTTCTGCTCCGAACGTATCTTCAAACACTGCACGACTAATAGGACGCGGCGGAACAAAAGGCGCTAAAGGCAACTCGGCGTTCGTGGAGTCTGACCCTTTTTTCAATCCGATTAGTTGGAGAATTTTTGAAAACATTGATGCATCAATGAGGAATAACGGCCAGAGATTTTCCGACAGGAGATATGCAGCAACTTGATCGAAGTAGCAATGGGGAACCAAGTTACCTTGCCGACGGACAGGAGCGCGGTGCGGTTTTCACAATGCCGCTTAGGGTCACACTTGAGGTTATTCCGCGCGGAGACGAACGGCGGAAGAAGTCAACGGGGACGCTGGAAATAGAGAACACGGGCGAACATCCGAAGCACCCGAAGTTGGCTAATTACCGCTATCGCATGACAGGGCCAATCAACGGCGGCGAGGTCGGGAAATGGCACGAGGGCACGCTAAGAGACGTTGACCGAGACAAAGGCTATTGGGCGCACGTGAAGGCCGTTCTGAACGCCTTGGACTGCGACTCCAAACCGATGCCGAATGACTAAGCAAAAGCGCACCTTATTAAGCTTTTCCCCCACAAAATCCTTAATAGAACCTTAATAATAGGCCTTTTTCAGAGGATTTACTTCAGTTATCATCGAGGTTTCGAATCCCTCCCCATCCGCCATCTGCCGAAGGCAGCTTGAAACTTCGACTGGGATGAGAACGCAGTTCGAGCCGAGCGCAGCGAGACAGCCGGAGCGCAGCGCAGGCAATCCCTCCCCATCCGCCATCTGCCGATCACTGGCTGATGAGCGTATTGCCGATGAGGGTGCCGGTGGTGCCGTCGGAATTGATCATGACGCGGCCGGACTGCCAACCGGCGGTGCCGTTGGGTCCGTAGAATGTGTTGCCGAGTTTTTGGACGTAGGTCGGTCGGGAAGATGAAACAGGTGCCGGCGACACCTCCGCACTCGTTGTCTGGACGGTTGCGGAAACGGGCGCGCGAAACACACCCGGCACAAGCAGCGAAGGCGCGCGAACGTAATCGCGTTCCGGCATGGTCCTGTTCGTCCGGCGCATCAACGCGCGGGTCGCTCTGCCGCGTCCGCCGGCACAACCGAGTTCCTCGAGCTGCGCCATGACGTAGTCCTTGTCGCTCATGCCTGCGGGTTTGACCGCGGGACCTGGCACATCGGGTTCAAGCGTGCGGCAACCGCCGCAAAACAAACCCAGGAGCAACGCGCAGCGCAGAGTTTTCATGGCCCGGAAAAATCTACCACAGGGGCGGTGAAAATTCTGCGCAATGCCGCTGCAACGTGGTAGCAAATGCCGTGGCTCGACCCGGAGGACGAACCCCGACCCATGGAAAACCACAAAGAAGTCTGGCGTGAGTGCCCGGATTGCGGCGCGGATTACCTGCTGCGTCCGCTGGCGCCGGGCGAGTTGTTGCAATGCCGGCGATGCGATGCGCGCCTGGCAACAGCCAAGGGAAGCGCGTCGTTGCAGGCGGCGTGGGCGCTGGTGCTCACCGGTTTGATCCTTCTCGTGCTGGCCAATGTTTATCCGGTGATGAAGTTCACGGTGGCGGGAAATTCGCAGAGCAATCTTGTCGTGACGGGGATCGAAGGCTTGGTGCGTCAGGGCTACGGTCCCCTTGCGGCGCTGGTGCTCTTCTCGTCAATCGTCGCGCCGGCCCTTTATTTGCTTCTGCTTTGCTACGTGCTCGCGGCCGACTGCACGGGAGGAAACTGGCCGGGGATATCCGCGGCCTGGCGATGGGCGGAGTTGCTCGCGCCGTGGAATCTTGTGCCCGTCTTTGCCGTGGCCTGCCTCGTTGCCGTGGTGCGTCTGGATCTTCTCGGCACGGTGACATGGGAACACGGGGCGCTGTTCATCGTCCTTCTCTCGGCGTGCTGCCTCGTCCTGGGGCGCGTGCTCGATCGCGAGCGCATCGAAGTCTTGCGCGGGGAGGCCGCATGACGACTCGCGCGATCCGTCTCCAGCGCGCGTGGGCCCTGCTCCTGAGCGGCGCGATTCTTTATCCCGCGGCGAATATTTTCCCGGTGATGACCATGACCATCACCGGCGAGCACGACGATCTGACGGTGTGGGGCGGCGTGATCGAACTTTACGATGTGGGGCTGTGGCCGGCCGCGGTCGTCGTGTTCCTTGCGAGCATGTGTGTCCCGCTGTTCAAAATCGGGGCGCTCGGTTGGCTGCTGTGGATGGACGGTTCGCCGCATCTGCGCCTGCGCCGCACCAAGCTCTTCCGCTTGATCGAGACCATCGGCACATGGTCGATGGTGGATATTTTCCTGCTTTCGGTGCTCGTGGCCGTGGGCCAGCTCGGAGTGCTTGCAAGCGTGCGCACGCAACCGGGCGCATTGTTTTTCGCCGCGGTGCTGATCTGCACGCTGTTCGCGGCGCAGAACTACGACGCGCGCATGATCTGGGAGGACAAAAAATCTTGAGCAACAGCGGACATCAACGCACGGATCACGCCGAGGCGGTGCGCGGACGCAACCGGCAGATTTCCCTCGCATGGCTGTTCCCGCTCATCGCGCTGGCTGCGGCGGGATGGATGTTCGCGACGCACGTGATGTCGCGGGGGCCCGAGATCGAAATCAGCTTCATCGACGCGCCGGGCATCGAGGCGGGCAAGACAGCCCTGATTTACCGCGGCGTGGTGGCGGGCAAAGTCGTGAAGGTCGATCTGAACCGCACGCTCACCGAGGCGCTTGTCACGGTGCGTTTGGAAAAATTTGCCGCGGGCCTCGCGGTGGAGGGCTCGGATTTCTGGATCGAACGCCCGGTGCTATCTTTGCAGGGGGCGTCCGGATTGACGTCGCTCATCCAGGGCAATTCGATCCGCGCGCGCATGGGCACGGGAAAACACCGGCACCAGTTCCGGGGGCTGGAAAGCAGCCCGGTGCTCTCGATGGACGACACGGCGCTGCATGTGCGCCTGCAATGCGAGGAAACTCAACCCCTCGATCGCGGCGCGCCGGTGACATTCCGCGGGGTGAGAGTCGGGCGCGTTTGCGAACAATCGCTCTCCGAGCAGGGCAAACCCTACATCGACTTAGAAATCCAGAACACCAAAGCACCGCTGCTGAAGACGAGTTCGCGCTTCTGGGTCGTTCCAGCCACGTCGGTGACCCTCGGTCCGGGCGGAATCAAACTCGATTTCTCCGGCCTCGACACGCTGATCCAAGGCGGAGTGGCGTTCGACGATTTCGGCGTTCCCGGAGCGCCGCTCGCCGACGACTCGACGGCGCCCCTGCTGGAGAGCGAGGCTTTGGCGCGCGCGTGCGGCACACCGTTCGTCGTCACTTTCGAGGGGGGCCGCGGGATCAAGGCCGGACAGACCCGCATCACTTACCTCGGGCTGCCGGTCGGCATGGTCACGGCCGCGAGGCCGGTGGAAGGACGCGTCGAAGTCACCGCGCAACTGGACCGCGCCTACGACCACCTTCGCCGCACGGGTTCGGAGTTCACGCTGATCGAGCCTGTTGTTTCGATGCAGGGAATCCGGGGTCTCGAGACGCTCATCACCGGCGTGGCGATCGACTTCCTGCCGGGGGGCGGATCGTCCATGGCCACGCGTTTCTCCGGCACCGTTCCCTCGCAACCGCAGCAGGAATTCATGGAGGAAAGCGAGGCCGGCCGGAAATTCCGCCTTCTGTCATCGGGCACGACGATCGGCGTGGGGGCCGCGGTGATTTATCGCGGCACGCAGGTGGGCACGGTGCTGGAGAAAAAACTTTCCGGGGACGGCAAATCCGTGGAGCTGCGCATCGGCGTGCAGGAACAACACGCGCGCCTCGTGCGCGAGAACACGGTGTTCTGGGAGGAGCGCGGGCTGCGCGGATCGGTCGGTTTCGTGAACATCCGCATCCAGACCGCCACGCCGTTGCCGCTTACGGGCACCGGCGCGATCACGTTCGCCACACCCGATGCCGCGGGACCCGTCGCGCCCTCGAACAAGAGTTTCGTTCTCTATGACAAACCCCGACGAGAATGGTCCAAATGGAACTCGCCCCCGGCGAACGGCGGGGACAAGCGCTGACACCAGACCCGTAACCACAGTATGGACACGAACACGAAAACTCCCCTGCGCCCCGGCCTCGCGCTGATCATCCTCTTTGTCGGTCACCTCTGCGCCACGTTGTTCATGTCGAACCTCGGGCTCGGGCTCGACGCGATCGAAGATCCCGTGGCCGGAAATTGGGCGCGCACGACCCACGCGGCGTTCCGCTTCGGCTCGACCTGGTTCGGGCCGCCGCTCGCGCTGTTCATGATTTACATCGCGTTCCGCATATGGCGCGGGAAACCCGTGCAACCTGCGATCGATTTCATCGGCATCTTCCTGACGCTGAGGTGCCTGATCATTTTCGCCGTCCTCAACCTCCTGCTGCTCAGCCAACTCAAGGCCGGCGGAGTCCTGCTGGTTCAGCTGGTCCTTTTTCTGCCTGTCATCACGCTCAACTTCGGCTGGCTTTACTGGCGGATCGACACGGGGGCCCGGTTGAAAGGGCGGCAGCACGTCCGATTCACGGAGGACGATTCGCCCGACCCGTTCGATTACTTTTACATGGCCGCGATGCAGCTCACGCAGTTCGAGCCGGCGGTGGCCGAGGGGGCCTCGCGCCTGATGAAGACTCTCTTCGTGATCCACGGAATCATGATGCTCGATCTGGTGGCGCTGACGCTTTCGCGTGCGATCGGACTGGCCACCGGCGGGGGATAATACGCGGCCGGGGACAAGTTGCCAAACGGCCGTTTGACAAGCGCGGGGGACGGTGCGTCATTGCGCCAAAACCCCACCCCGATGCGCCGTTTCTTCGTGGCTTCCATTTCCGCCCAGCTGGTCCTCGCCTCCGCGGCCCCGCTCCACGCGGCCGTGCTCACACCCAAGGTCCGGCTGCTGACGGAAAAATCCCGGGCCGTGCTGAACACAGCAGCACGGTCCGCCACCGCGCGCCCGGTGCTGAGGAGTTCCTACCCGTGGAAGCGCGGCATCATGACGACGATTTTCTGGATCGGCGAACGAGCGGCGGCGAACAATCCCGTCCCGAACGACAAGAGCTCGTGGGACGCAAGATGGGCCCGCAACTACGGCGGCTATGACGACCCCGATCCCCGCGCACGCCGCGATTACCGTCCTGCCCGCTTCACTCCGCGGCTCAACCCGTTCTACGTCGCCCTTCCCTACAACGACGTGAGCAACGGCCGGACGAAACCGGAGGCCGCCACCGTCATTCCGTGGTTCAACAACACCTTCGTCCGCCATGGTGAAAGTGTCTGCAAAGGCCGCTGGCTCGCCATCCACTACCGCGGGCGCGTGGCCTTCGCGCAATGGGAGGACGTCGGCCCGTTCCGCACAAACCACTGGCAATACGTTTTCGGCGACGAACGTCCCCTGCCCAACCGCAACAACGCGGCCGGCCTCGATATCTCTCCCGCAGTGCGCGACTACCTCGGGTTGAAATCCAACGACCGCGTGGACTGGCGCTTTGTCGAGGCGTCCGAAGTCCCCTACGGTCCCTGGTCCCGCCACACGGCAAGTTCTGCCACCCTCGCATCCGCCGCTTCCACGCAAAGCGGGGAGTTGCAGCGGGACTGAGTCAGGAACGCTCCGCCGACTGCATCGCCCGCCGCAGCAATGATGCGGCGTCGTCCTCTCCTCGCTCCAGCTGCGCAATTCCGTAGCCCAGGGTGAAGGGCACGCGCACGCCGCCGTCGAGCGTGACGCCCACGTTTTCGACGTCCCTGATCGTTTCGCTCGCCTTTTGCCGCACCGCGACGGAAGGCAGACCGGGAAGCACGATGGCGATGCTTTTTCCACCGGCGCGGAAAACGCTTCCCTGCTTGGCAAAATAACGGCGGCAGGCGCGGGCCAGCGACTGCAGCAGCATGTCGCCCGCCGCGCGTCCGTGCGCCTCGTTCACCTTTTCGAGGTCGCGGACCATCACGACCAGCAGGGAGAGGTCGGCTCCGGATCTCCGCACGTCGGCGATGTCCTCGCCAAGGCGCTCGGCAAGCTCCGCGTCGTTGCCCAAGCCGGTGAGCGGGTCGGTCGGTCCGCGGCCAGATTCCTCGCGCGCGTGCACGACATCGGTGATATCGCGGTGCGTGCCGAGCATGCGCAGAGGTTTCCCATCCTCGGTCCGCGTGACCACGCGGCCGCGATCGAGCACCCAGATCCACCTTCCGTCGCGGTGCTTCATTCGCACCTCGCACTCGTAGAGCGGTTTCTCGCCGGAGAAGCAGCGCTGCAATTCCTCGTTCGAGCGCAGAAGATCGTCGGGGTGGACCAGATTGAGCCACGTTTCGATGCTGATCGGGGCAAGGTCGGAAAGATTGTATCCGATCATCCGAGCCCACAGCTCGTTGAAAACCGTTTCGCCGGTCTGCACGTTCCAATCCCATGTTCCGATGTTCATCCCCTGGATCACATCGGCGAGGTGCTGGCGCTCGTCGCGCAAGGCCTGTTCCCGCGCGCGCCTCGCGTTCACGTGGGCCGAGCGCCGTGCCGCGACCAGAACCGCTGCGATGGCGATAAGGAGATCGACGGCCAAGCGCAATGTCTGGGCGGCATCATGCGGAAAACGGAATCCGATCGCGATGTCGAGGATCAGGGCCAGCGCGGCAAGGATCGCAACGGGGAGCGGGGCGAGAAAGGCCGCGGCAAGGATGATGGGGATCCAGTAATGCGGCATGAGGCCGGCCCCGGGCGGCAGGAGAAGATCCAGCACGAAGAACGCGACAACAGCTGCTCCGGCAACTATCCACCACCGGGTGTTCGTGCGGGCGTCCGCATCTTTTCCGCTTTGCTCGATTTTCACCGTCGAAATGAGTGCACCTTATCCCACTTCCGGGGCGGATCCGGCAAGATCGCATCAGGAGTTTGCACCGCGGCGGAGAACATCAGCGGCTTTATGCCGATTTCCGCACGGCGAAAACTATCCCAAAACCAGGCGTTCTTGGTCGCGCCGTCCGTCGGCGTAGGCGCGGAAGACAGCGGCGATTTCATCCCGAACCCTGCGGAATTCCAGCATGACGTCCTCTTCCGAGCCGACGGCGTGCGCGGGATCGGCGAAAGGCCAGTGATGCCGGTTCACTTGCCCCGGGAACACGGGGCAGGCTTGGTCGGCGTTGCCGCAAACGGTGATGACTGTCCCGATATCACGGTCGAGGAACTCGTCCATGTGCTTCGAAGTGTGTGTGGAAATATCGATCCCGATCTCGGCCATGACCGCGACGGCTTTGGGATGCACGAAGCCGGCCGGACGCGACCCGGCGCTGTGCACCTCGAGAAAATCACCGGCTGCGTCCCGCAGAATGCCTTCCGCCATATGGCTGCGGCACGAGTTTCCGGTGCAAAGGATCAGGACGCGCGGTTTGTTCATGCCGGCAAGGCCCGTTGATACCAGTCGCGGCTGCGCACGCATGCACGGCAGACCGAGAGCATGACGGGAACCTCGACAAGCACGCCGACCACGGTGGCCAGAGCCGCCGGCGATGTCGGTCCGAACAATGTGATGGCCACGGCCACCGCCAGTTCGAAGAAGTTGCTCGCACCGATGAGTGCGCCGGGCGTGGCCACGTTGTGCTGCACTTTGAAGAGCCGCATCAAGCCGTAGGCCAATCCGGAATTGAAATAGACTTGGATGAGAATCGGCACAGCCAGCAAGAGGACGGCCGTCCAGTTTTTGACGATGTTGCCGGCTTGGAAGGCGAAGATCAGCGTCAAGGTGGCCAGCAATGCGGCGATGGTGACCGGCCGGAAAACGGGCAGAAACTTCCTCTCGAACCAATCGGCGCCCTTGGCCCGCATCAGCAGGGTGCGGCTGGCCCAACCGGCCACCAGCGGAACAACGATGAACACAACCACCGAGGTGACGAGAACTTCACCGGGGATGTGGACGCCTGTCACGCCGACCAGAAGCATGACGATGGGCGCGAAGGCGAACACCATGATGAGATCGTTGATTGCCACCTGCGCCAGCGTGTAGGGACCGTCGCCGTCGGTGAGGTAGCTCCACACGAAGACCATCGCCGTGCAGGGTGCGGCGGCGAGGATGATCAACCCGGCGACATAATTTTTCGCGGTCTCCGGATCGATCCAGCCGAGCGTTTTGCCGAACAACTGCGCGACCAACAACCAGCCGAGCAAAGCCATGCTGAAGGGTTTGACCAGCCAGTTCACAAACAAAGTCACAGCGAGGCCCTTCGGTCTGGCAACCACTCCGCGCAGCCCGCCGAAATCGATCTTCAGCATCATGGGGTAAATCATGAGCCAGATGAGGACCGCGATGGGCACATTCACATGCGAGCCCTCGCCGAATTCGATCTCGCCGATGCGACGCGTGAGGTCGGGAAACGAAACACCCAGGAGCAGGCCCAGACCCATGCAGGCGAAAACCCACAACGTCAGATAGCGCTCGAAGAAATCGAGGCGCTTGGCGGGGGTCCGGGCACTCATGTTGCGGCGCGGCGTTTGCGCCCGCGTTTGGCCGGCCCCACGGATCGGGGACAATTTTCCGAGAATTTTCCGCTCAACTTCCGCAAACGCGCGGAGTCATCGCGACAGACACGCTCCCCGCCGCAACAATCGCGCAGGCAGGCAAGGTTTGCCTCGAGGGACCGCGACCGCTTGTCCGGAAGCCGGTAGATCATCCACTGGCAACAGCGTTCGCGAAGCACCATCCCGCGCCGGCGCAAGTAGGCCAGATGACGCGACATCTTGACCTGGGGTTCCCGCAAGACTTCCTGCAAATGGCACACACACAGCGGGCCCTGCAGCAGAAGGTGAACGATCCTGAGGCGCGTCTTGTCGCACAGACATTCGTGGATGCGCACCAAATCCATGGTCGTGTTTATATCTGCCTATGCGTATATAGTCAAGGATTCTTCAGCCCGGGTTGCGACTCCACCCCGGGAAGTTCGCCGCAAGCTTTTCTATCTTGCGCGGTCTGCCATTCCGCCGAAAGTGAATGCGGGTCGCGAAAAACAATGGAACCGGATACTTCCCCCGCCAAACCCGTCATCCTCGTGGTGGATGACACGCCGGACAACCTCGCGCTGATGTCGGAGCTCTTGCGCGAGCGCTACACGGTGAAACTGGCCAAGAGCGGCGAACGCGGACTGCAGCTCGCAGCCGCGGATCCGCCGCCGGATCTCATCCTCCTCGACATCATGATGCCGGGACTTTCGGGCTACGACGTGATGCGGCGTCTCAAGGCGGATGAAAGAACGCGGCACATCCCGGTGATTTTCCTCACCGCGATGAGCGCGGTGGAGGATGAGAAGCGCGGGCTGGAGATGGGGGCGGTGGATTACATCACCAAGCCCATCTCGCCGCCGATCGTCCTCGCGCGCGTGGCCAACCACCTCCACCTCAAAGAGGCCGCCGATTTCCTGCGCGACAAAAGCATTTTCCTCGAGCAAGAGGTGCAGAAGCGCACCCGCGAGAATCTCGCCATCCAGAATGTGACCATCCTCGCCCTCGCTTCGCTTGCGGAGACGCGGGACAGCGAGACCGGCTACCACATCCGCCGCACGCAGCACTACATCCGCATCCTCGCCGAGCAGCTTCGCCACCACCCGCGCTTCGGCTGGTATCTCACCGACGAGAACATCGCGGAGCTTTACCGGTCCGCCCCGCTTCACGACATCGGCAAGGTCGGGATCCCGGATCATGTTCTGCTGAAACAAACGCCCCTCACCCCGGAGGAATACGAGGTGATGAAAAAACACACCGTTCTGGGGCGCGACGCGATCCAGTCGGCCGAGGACCAACTCGGCATGCCGGTGGATTTTCTCAAAACGGCGAAGGAAATCGCCTATTACCACCAGGAGTGGTGGAACGGCGCGGGATATCCGACGGGCGCCAAAGGCGAGGACATTCCCGTGAGCGCGCGCCTCATGGCGGTCGCGGATGTCTATGACGCCCTCATCAGCAAGCGCAACTACAAGGAGGCCATGACGCACGAGGATGCCGCCAAAGCCATCCGCGACGGGCGCGGCACCCATTTCGATCCCGACGTGGTGGATGCTTTCTTCGCGACGCAAGACCAGTTCAGGGAAGTTGCCGCGCGGTTCGGAGATGCGGGCGCCAAGCCGTAGCCTCGCGGCGTGTCAGGCGTTCTGGAGGAGTCGTGCGCGCAGCGCACGCGCGCGTTCGGCGGCGATCTCAAAATCGAACGAGGCGACGGCCTCGAAGAGCGGGGCGAAATCCGGATCACGGCGCGTGCCTTTGACCAGGGCAGACAGCTCGCCGGCCGCTTCTTCCGCTTGTGCATTGCTCTGGTCGAGAAGCGGCACAAGCCGGTCGAGCAGCTTGGCGACTTCCACCATGTTGACCGCGGCCCCGCCGCCTGCCGGCGCGGCAGGGACTTCAGCCAAACGCGCCAGACCACCGAGAACGATCTCCAACTCCTCCGCGGTGCGGGCCAGGGCGGATTCGATCGACGATGCGTCCGGAGGTTTTGCGCAGGTCTGCTCGAGTTCCCCGGCCAGGTCCTGAAGTTTTGTGGCACCTATGTTTCCGGCGAGGCCCTTCAATGTGTGGGCCAGACGTTTTTGCGTCTCGGCGTCGGATGCCGCGCACCGGAACTCCTCGACGAATCGTGATTGGTTCTCGGCGAACTTTGCCAGCTGTTTGCGGTAAAACCCGCTTTTCCCCATCATCCGTGCCAATCCGGCCCGCGTGTCGATGCCCGGCAACTCAACCGGCACAATCGCGTCCGACTCCGGGGCGCCGGACACGGCGGGCGCCGGCGTTGCCGGATGGATCCATCGCGCGATCGTCTCGAACATTCTTTTCACATCGAGCGGCTTCGCGATGTGGTCGTTCATCCCCGAGGCGGTCATTTTTTCGCGGCTCTCCGCCATCACATCGGCGGTCATGGCAATGACCGGCAGTTGCGCCAGCCCCGGCAACCGCCTTATAACGCGAGTCGCCTCGTAGCCGTCCATCACGGGCATCTGGATATCCATGAGCACGCCGTCGAAAGTCTTCCCGGCTGCCAGCAAGTCCACGGCCTCCCTGCCGTTGGCGGCGACCGTGACCGCGATGCCCGCTTCCTTGAGCAAATCCACCGCAAGCTCCTGGTTCATCTCGTTGTCTTCCACGAGCAAAAGGTTCGCGCCGGCGAGGCGCCGAGTTTCCACGGGGGATTCTTTCGGAGCGGGAGCCGCCTCGGCCTCGCGACCGCGACCCATCTGCCGCCCGATCGTCTCGAGCAGCGTGGAAGGCGTCACCGGTTTTGAAATAAATCCGTCGAGGCGCACGTTCGCTTTTTGCGCGGCTTCGTCTGCTTCCTCGCGCCCGAAGGCGCTCACCATGATCATGGTGGGCACGCTGTTGGCATGAAGGTCCTGGATGCGCTTGGCGCAAGTCACCCCGTCCATCACGGGCATTTTCCAATCGAGCAGCACAAGGCTGTAAGGATGACCCTCGCGCATCGCGCGCTCCACGCGTTCCAGCGCCTCGGCACCGTCGGCGCTGAGGTCGGCATCCATACCGAAACCGCGGATCATCGCGGCGAGGTGTTCGCGCGCCGTATCGCTGTCGTCCACGACCAGCACGCGCACGCCGGCCAATTCGTCGGCGCGGAACATCCGGCGACGGCGTTTCTGGCCGTCCCGGCCGAAGCGCACGGTGAAATGGAAGGTGGAACCTTTGCCCGGCTCGCTTTCGGCCCAGATTTTGCCGCCCATCAGCTCCACCAGATTCTTGCTGATCGCCAACCCGAGGCCGGTGCCACCGTATCGGCGGGTGGTGGACGTGTCGGCCTGCGAGAAGGATTGGAACAACTTGCTCTGCTGCTCGGGTGCGATGCCGATTCCCGTGTCGGTGACGCGGAAATGCACCACGACCTCCCGCGGATCCACAGTCTCGGCTTTTGCGCCGATGATCACTTCGCCTTTCGGTGTGAACTTGATGGCATTGCCGACGAGGTTGACAAGAACTTGTCCCAGACGCATCGGGTCGCCGAGCAGGGATTCGGGAACGTCGGGCGCGATGTCGAAGATGAGTTCGAGCCCCTTTTCGTCGGCCCGCAAGCTCATGACATCGCCGACCTTCTCGAATACTTCATCCATCCAGAACACGATCGATTCCACCCCGAGTTTGCCCGCCTCGATTTTCGAGAAGTCGAGGATGTCGTTGATCACGGTGAGCAGGCCGTCGGCCGCATGCGTGATTTTTTCGAGGTAGTTGCGCTGCTGCGGATCGAGGCGGGTCTTCAGCGCGAGATGGCTCATGCCGATGATGGCGTTCATGGGCGTGCGGATCTCGTGGCTCATGTTGGCGAGGAAGTCGCCCTTGGCTTTGGCCGCATCCTCGGCGATCCGACCTGCCTTGATGATCTCCTCCTCGGCCTCCTTGATCTTCCCGATGTCGGTAAACCACCCGAGGATCGCCGGCTTGCCCTCGTATTCGGTCCGGAGAAAAGTTGCGAGGAAATGCCCCGCCCTCCCGTCGGCCCGGCGGATCTTCAGCTCGCAGCCGCGGCAAATCCCCCGCTGCTCGACTTCGGCTGATATGCGCTCGCAATCGCCGGCGACCTCGTAGGCATCGGCCGCCGGTTGCCCGATGCGAAAACCCGTCATTGCCTCCATGGCCGGATTGAGGAAACGCACGATCCCGTCCACCGAGACGCCGACCCCGACTGGCGCGGTGTCCATGAGCGCCTGCAGCTTTTCCTGTTCCTTGGCCCTCGCCATGACCTGCTCGGCGCGCTTGAGAGGAGTGACATCGGTGATGAAACCTTCCAAGGCGAGAAGACCGCCGGAGTCCGCGAAGACACCGCGACCCTGCTCCCACACCCACTTTGTTTCGCCCGATGCCGTGTTGATACGGTAGGTCATTTCGAAAGGCCGCTTTGCCTCCACGCCTTGCTGCACGGCGACCCAAACACGGTCGCGGTCTTCGGGGTGAATGACATTTCCGTAGGAAACGGCCCTCGACTCCATGAGATCCTGCGCGCCGTATCCGGTAAGGGAGAGGGCACCCTCGCTGACGAATTCCATGGTCCAGTCGCGGTCGTTGCGGCAGCGGTAAGCCATGCCCGGCAGGTTGCTCATCAGCGTGGCCAGCCGGCGCCGGCTCTCCTCGACATCGTGGAACGCGGTGTTCAGCGCGTCGGCCACCGCGCCGATCTGGTCGTTCCGCGAGCCGCCGCTGTCGATGTCCGCATGCTTCACGACCACGGACATCAATTGACTCTGGATGCTGTCGAGCGGTTTTATGACATGCCTCCTTATGAGGTGATATCCGAGCGCGATGAGCGCCAGCAGCGCGGCCGCGGCGTAAGCCGCCAGCTCAAGAACCGACCGCCGCTCCTCCGCCCGGATCGCCTCGGCGGAAACGCGGACCGTGATGGCCGCGTCCACGGGGGCCAGTTGCGTGAGCCCGGGCATCGAGAGGCGGATGAAGCGGCCGTAGCCGAGGAAGGCGCCTCCGCGGTAAGCCCTCTTCACATCTTCACGCGCGGCCAGAACCTGTTCGAGCTTCGCGGCCAGGTCGCGGTCCTGCAGGCTGGAGATCGGGTCACCGACGAGCGAGCGCTCGCTGGAAGCGAGGACCGAGCGGTCTTTGCCCCCCGCGACGACAATGAGAGCGACATCCTTCTCCGCGGCCATGGCGCTGACGACCCGCTGCAAGTCGGAGGTGCTGTTCACGTGCTCGGCCACGTCACCGATGTAGGCGGAGATCGATTCGGCACGGTCGGACAGCCTCTCGTTCACCTGCGCATCGATCGTGCGGGCGGCACCCCAGATGGCAGCCATGGCGAGCAGGCCACTGGCCAGAAAAAGCGGAAGCAGGACCTTGCGACTGAGCGATGACCGTCCGTGCACGTTCATGGCGGCAGGGAGACGCAGTCCGCGACACCGGGACGGCCGGACAGGAGCCCTGCGGCACGGAGGATGCGCGCGATATTGTCCGCCACGGTTTGCAATTTTTTGTCCGGCCCGAAATAGGCGCCCTGCTCGGATGGCGCGACAAGTTCGATCCCGCTTCCGAGCGCGAGGCTGAACTCTTCCAGCGGCATTCCTGCGCGGTCGGCCATCACCCGAAGCGCCTCCTCCGGATTCTCCCGGAGGTAGTCGCAGGCGCGGTCCAAAGCCCGCAGCATGGCGGCCACCTCGCGGGGCCGCTCGCGCAGGACGCGCGCATCCAAGGCGAGCACATCGACGATCTCTCCCGGGATGTCGCGCGAGGAAAAGACCGCGTGGAAGCGCGGGTCGGCAAGCACGCGCGCCGATTCCGGCGGGTAAGTCACGACAGCGTCGAGTTGTCCGGCAAGCAATTCGTCGCACATCGTGCGCGGTTCCTTGGGAACGGCCACCACGTCGGAGGGCTGCATGCCCGCTTTCTCCAATGCCCGCACCAGCACGTAAGTGTTGAGCGAAGCCGGTTCCACGCCGATGCGTTTGCCGCGCAGATCCTGCATCGAATCGATTTCTCGTCGCGCGAGAATGACGTCCGCGCCGTTGGAAAAATCGATGAGCCGGACGGCGCGCAGGTCGCGCGGCGATGCGTCGCGCGCCATCAGCACTTCGACGAGGGTTGTTGCGACACCGTCGAGTTTTCCCGTCTCGAATGCGCGTCGCACGTCGGAGATCGCCCAGAAATCGAAAAGTTTCACCTCCACGCCTTCGTCGGCGAAGAAACCTTTTTGCTGTGCGAGGTAGAACAGTCCGTAGGGGGGCCAGATATCCATCCCGATCCGCAACGGCGACTGATACCGGGCGCACGCGGTGAAAAACAGAGCCGCCGCGGCGGCCGGAACAAGCAACCGCGAGAACAATCGAACCGCGCGCTTCATCTGCCGGTGAATATACTGCCCGCCGCGCGGCGAGGAAAACCCATTCGGACCGGACCGCCGCCCGGTCGCCAAGACACCGGGGCGGTCAGAAGGAGGGCCGGGGTGTTCTCCCCATACCGGTATCAATCGGCGTGCCAAAGGGGGCAACGCGCGTTTGGATGATTCCGTGGACTGGAAATGGCATGCGGCATTTTTGCTTGGCGCACTGGCTGCAACGCACGCCGGTGAAGCGATGCGGATCACAAGCCCCGCGTTCGCCGACGGAGGGTCGATCCCCGCGAAGTTCACCGCCGACGGCGGGGACATCAGTCCTCCGCTGGAGATCGGCGGCGTCCCCGCCGCTGCCAAAAGCCTCGTGCTCATCGTGGATGATCCCGACGCACCCCGCGGAACCTGGAACCATTGGCTGCTGTGGAATATCGTCCCGGGAATCACGCAAATCGCCGAGGGCACTGCGCCATCGGGAGCCGCCGCGGGTCGCAATGACTTCGGTGAAACGAACTACCGCGGGCCGAGTCCGCCGTCGGGAACCCACCGTTATTTTTTCCGCCTGCTCGCCCTCGACACGACGCTGGATCTGAAGGCGGGTTCCACACGTGCGAAACTGGATCGCGCCATGCAAGGCCATGTGATGGCCGAAGCCGTGCTCATGGGTCGCTACGGAAGATAAACGACCGACGCCGGATGCGCAGCCGAGCACTCCAAAAAATATCTTCTGAAGCATCGGTTGCCGAAGACTCCGAAGGGGTGGCTTCGCCCGTCTGCCTCAGAAGATAGGTGAAACTTACGAAGGGTTTGCCTGCCGTCAAGCGAGCCTCGAAACAAGAGCCATGGCCGGGGCTGCAGTTTGTGCTATAAAGTTCCTATATGACACCTGTCCGCGCGGGGGATAACCAAGGCGCGGGCCTTTCGTTGGTGCCGCTACCCCAAAGACCCCGCGCGTGGACAGCGAACAAGCCGGTGCGCCGCCTTGTCGCGCTCATCGCGCTCGGGATCGGCTTGGTCGGCAGCCTGCTTGCCGGACTGCAGGTCAGCCGAGTCATCGAACACAACACGCTCACGGCATTTTCCAAGACTTGCGACGAGGTCACGCTCAGGATCAACGAACGCCTCACGGCCTACGCTTTGCTTTTGCAGGGAGGGCGCGCGCTCTTCAATGCCTCGGACACAGTAACACGGGGCGATTGGCGGGCATATGTCGAATCGCTTCGCGCGAACGAGACCGTGCCCGGATACCAAGGCATCGGCTTTGCGGTTTTCATAAGGCCGGAGAATCTGGAAAAACACACAGCGCAGATCCGCGGCGAGGGATTTCCCGACTACCGCGTGCATCCGCCCGGCCCGCGAGAGATCTACACTTCGATCGTCTATCTCGAGCCGTTCAGCGGACGCAATCTGCGCGCGTTCGGCTACGACATGTTTTCCGAACCGGTCCGCCGTCTGGCGATGGAGCGTGCTCGCGATACGGGCAACGCGGCACTCTCGGGCAAGGTGAGGCTCGTGCAGGAGGACGGCACGGACGTGCAGGCAGGCGCGCTGATGTATGTGCCTGTTTACCGGAGAGGCGCGGCACTCGGGTCCGATACCGAGAGACGCAACGCTCTCGAGGGATGGGTTTACAGCCCCTACCGGATGGACGATCTCCTCGAGGGAACGATCCCGGAACTCGCGGGCCGCGAAGGAAAATCTCTCGATCTTGAAATTTTCGACGGCGACAAACCGTCCGATGAAGCCCTGCTCTTCGACAGCCAGAAATCCGCGAACGATCACACTGGCCGTCCTTCCCTGCAGCAGGAAAGAACCATCGACTTCAACGGACACCGCTGGCTTCTGGTTTTCCGGGACAAGCCGGAGGGCGGCGGGTTGGACCTTGCCCCGGCGTGGATCACCGCAGGCGCAGGCTTGGTCATCACCTTCCTCGTCTTCGGCATGTTGCTTTCGATTTACAGGCGATCCGATGCGCAACTCACGGCGGAAAGGCTGGCCGTGCAGATCCGTGGCATGGCCTTCCACGACGCGCTCACGAAGTTGCCCAACCGTGTTTTGCTGCGCGATCGTTTCGACATGGCGCTCGCCGCCGCCAAGCGCTCGCAGAACTGGGGCGCGCTGATGATGGTGGACCTCGACAACTTCAAACCCCTGAACGACACCCACGGCCATGCCGCCGGCGATGCGCTCCTCGTCGAGGTCGCGCGCAGGTTGCGCGGCTGCGTGCGCGAGACGGATACGGTGGCACGGCTCGGCGGCGACGAGTTCATCGTTCTGCTCGGGGCGCTCGCGGGGAACGAGGCGGCCGCACGGAAAGAGGCGGAGGCTATCGCCGGAAAAGTCCTCGAATCGCTCTCGCAGCCCTACGTGCTCGCCGTCGAGAAAGAGGCGGTTTCCGCGATCGAGCACCGGTGTTCGGCGAGTATCGGCGTCGCGCTCTTCACCGGGGAAGACACGAGCCAGAGCGAGATCATCCACGCCGCCGACGACGCGATGTATCGGGCGAAAAAGGAAGGGCGCAACCGCGTGTGCCTGCACGAGCGCGGCCGCGCGGAAAATGGGGTGTCAGCGTGAGACGCGCCGGCGTTCGCGCAGCCACTTGTCGCGTTCCGCGACGCACCCGGCGCAGAGGAAGCCCGCGACGGTTTTTTCGGGTTTAACGACACATCCGGCGAGCACGCAGTCGCGCCCGAAAGGGAACTTCGTCTTGGCCGCTTTCATCTCTTCGAACTCCTGCTGCGACGGCATTCCATAGATCAGCTTCAGCTGCACGGCCTTCATCTCCACGCCATGCACGGGACAGATGGCGTTTTGTGCCGGACGAGCGGCCAAATCCCCGGCATTCCAAAGAGCGAAGACCAGCAAGCACAATCCGGCGGCGAACCGGACTCGCCTCCGCGGGCTCATCAGTCTTCGTCCGAAAAAGCCAGTTTCTTGCTCACCACCACGTCCGCCGCAATGGCACGCTCCAAGATCACAATCATGTAGCGGTGCCGCGACATGCCTGAACGCGCAGCCAGTTCGTCGAGACGCTTCACAGCTTCCGGCGACAACTGCACGGCGATGGCACGGGTTTTACGGGGCGCTTTCACCATGAATAAAGTAGTTCAACACAATATGGCGTGAAATGGAAGAAAATCAAAAATGGTGCAAAAAGACTGCGCTTGCTGATATAAAAATTCTCTAAGAAGTCTATGTCTGCACGATCTGGCGATTCGGAACATTCGAACAAGGCGATCATACTGGATGATCTGCCTCCGGAAGTTGTGGACCAGCTTCTCTCGCGCGCAAGCGAGAACGGCACCGATCCCGGAATCGAGGCAGCCAAGATCATCGAGGACTATCTCCTTGGCGAATAAAACGCCGTTTGATTGTTTCCCTTCTCATGGGAGTGCTGCGGCATCCGCGTCAGAGCCACCACCAACCTGCCACCGCTTCTTCCCACGCGCGGTGCTCGTCGGTTGACGACTCCGGAGCGCGTGCTGCAAAGCGTTGCGGTTTTATGCGCGGCGGCATGCACTGGTTCCACTGTGCAGGAAAGTGACCGAAACGGTCGCGTTTCGATAATGCGGAGCGAGTTTCCAGGCGCGCTTCTTCGGGGGAGACAATGGTTTTCATAACGCGGTAACTTTCGCCTCCGCCGTCCATCGGATGCCATGGGGTATTTCCCGCAGCGGAATTACGCGCGGATCCGGATGGAGCATTCACCCCATGGCGGCGCGCCTCCCTGAGCGACCAAGATGCAGCCATGAAATCGCTCCTGCTTTGGATGCGGCGCTTGCGGCTCCGCTACATCCTCGCGCACACGCCGCGCCTTCTCACCCGTTGGATCGCTGTGTGACATGCAAAGCCGCGCGACTAAAGCTCCGGTCAGGGCAAGGCCACGTTCCGCTCGCATGAAAATCGGCACCACCGCTTTCAGCGCGACGAGGCCGATTTCCGCGCGGTTCACGGCCGACGGACGCAACATCAACCCGCAACTTTCCATCAGCGGTGTTCCGTCCGAGGCAAAAAGCCTGGCTCTGATCGTCGATGATCCCGATGCACCGATGAGTCCGTGGACTCATTGGATGCTATGGAACATCCCAGCGGGCACCACGCACATCGCCGAGGATTCCGTGCCGGACGGCGCGGTCGCCGGGTGCAACGATTTCGGCAGGACGGAATACCGCGGTCCCAGCCCGCCCTCGGGCACGCACCGCTATTTTTTCCGGTTGTTCGCCCTCGACACCGATCTTCCCCTGCCTCCCGGCGCCGCGCGACCGGCGTTGGAGGACGCCCTGCGCAACCATGTGCTCGCGAAATGCGAAATCATGGGTCGCTACGCCAGGGGCTGACGCTTTCTTGGTCAACGCAAACCCGACCGACCGTGCGTGCCGCCCCGCGGTGCGCACGGTTTTCTTTCGTATCACGCCACGAGCGGGGGGCGGTCAGCCTTGTGCGTGCATCCTTGATGCGATGCCGCGTCCCCTGCGCCGACCGCTGTGCTCCTTGATCCAGCGGATGCGGTCGGCGATCCATTGCGCGTCGCCGAAGAGCGGCTCCCTGCGCAGTCCGTTGCCCTTGGAAAAATCGTGCGTGCCATGGTTGTTGTTCTGGGTTTTCACGCGAGAAGTTCATCACGCGTGGTTTTTCCGCGCGATGGGGCCTTCAACCCAAATCCCGGCACGGGTGATTCACCCCATGACATCCGCGGCCGCGCGGGTGGAATATAGAATCATGAAAACGAAGAAAACTCCGCAAGGGCTGCGCGTGCGCATCCACATCCCGGCGGATGACCGCGCCCGCACGCTCGCGGGCAAAACAGCCAACAGCAAGGTGCGCTCCGAAGGTCGCCACCTCGCAGCGCTGGAGCGCTCGAGCGAAACTCAGCGCGCATACCAGGCAAGTTCGGCGAAAGAGAGCGATTGACCATCGCATCCCCGCAAGTCGCAGCGAGATGCAGAACCTATCCCAAAACCTGGCGCGGTGGCGTTGCGGATAATTTTCGTTTGTGGCAAGGAGCAAGCGATGTGGCTGTATCCTCTGCGATACAGTCTCGAGCGCCGCGACGCAGCCACGGAAGAAAAG
>VEQL01000038.1 GCA_018883245.1 Chthoniobacterales bacterium | reverse complement strand
AGCGCACATGCACAGGCTCTGGCACCTCAGGGCAGAAAACTTTCACCTCGCTCCCAGAAACAATCTCGGCTTTTCCATGGTGGAAAACCCCGTCAGCCCCCGCGACAGTGAATCCGCCAAGTTCGGCGCTGACTAACTTCCAAGCGATCTTCGACCTTCTCGACCGCCTCGCGTCGCCGCACCGGGCTTACCATTTTTCCTCCGCCACCTCCTTGAGGATCGCCATGTCCAAGGCTTGTTCGGCCACCAGTTTCTTGAACCGGGTGTTTTCCTTCTGCAGTTCCTTGAGCCGCTTGACCGTGTCGAGCTTGGCTCCGGCGTATTCCTTGGCCCAGCGATGGTAGGTCGCCGGGCTGATCTCCAGGCTACGGCAGACATCTTCGATGCCTTTGCCGCCGGCCAACTCTTCGTCGGCCCGCCTCAACTTCTTGATAACTTCTTCGGGTGTGTGTCGCTTTATTTTCATGAGAATGTGGCGGCGCTCGCGCGCCGCCAAACTCTCACATCACCCGGATCAATTCACGGGGAGCACGCCACGAGCATTGGAGGTTTTTTTCGTCTGCGACAGACGCGAAAAAACTTTCGATTTGTTTTGCAAAATGATGAGCGGAATGTTACCGATAACAGGATGCGCAACCTTATCGCTGCTACGTTGGCTGGAGTTTTTGCTCTGGGGGCTTGTTGGTCTGCGAAAGCCGACACTTATTTTTACTCCGGAGATCCTGTGGCAGGCAGCCTTACCGAAGGCTCGCCGGACTGGAACGACACCGCGGGTCGGTCAGGTTCCCTGGAATCCTCGACAGCGACAATTTTGACGGTCGATCCCGAGGAAAGCATGAGGCTTGAGATCTCGGTGGCGCAGCAATTCACCACCGCTGGTCGCCTCGTAGTTGGCGATGCCGAGCGGCTCTGGAACGACCACAACCAAGTGGTTTGGACTGGTTTCGGGCCATTGACCCTAGAGCGAAGCGATGGTCAGCCCGGCGAATTCTTGCTCGAAGCCCCACGGACCAGACGTCTCGAAGGCGTGATTGTTTCCAAAGGCGAATATGTTTCGACCGGCACGGTCTGTTATGTGCCTCTGCTTGCGCCGAAAGGCTTGGTTTTTGGAGGTGCCGGTTATGGACCGGAACGCTCGCCGGAGCACGTGAATGACTTTCACAGGCTGACTATCGCAGGCGGGCTCGAAGCCGAGGGACCATGCACCAAGATCGGCCCGAGTGAGGCGGTCTTATACGGTGCTGTGAAAATCGGCGGGCTGCTGCACGTGCAGGAAGGAAATCTTGTTCTTGCCTCCACCCCCTTGGGCAGCGAACAGAGTCATCTCGAGATCGAATCAATGCGCGTGGATCCGGATGCCCGCTTTGCTTTTTCGGCCCCCCCCGATGCGCCCCCTGTTGAATTGACCGTGCCGCTTGGCCAACCGGGAGGTGATCCCATCATCGCATGCGATGGCACTTTGGCAGGGATTAAGTCGGCCTCTCTTGATTTGCTGACTTCTGACCGACAGCCTCCGACTCCGGGAAGGTATCGTCTGGTCCAAAACAACGGCCATATACCATCAGTGGAAGAGTTTGCCGGGGTGACTTTGAACGGAAGCAGCCTGCCCGACTCATGTCAGATGGATTACAGCGCGGACGGTCGCAGTATCGATCTGCTTGTCTCAAATGAATAGTCCTTTATGGCACCCTCCGGCTTGGACGGAGGGCTCCCCTAGCGCGTTACTCTACCGATACATTTCATCTACACGTTAAAACCGCTTCAACGAATATGTCTACATCCCAAAACTCCGCCCTTCATTCAACGAGTGGTCGCAACGAACTTGAGATTATCACTCCCCGCCGGGGT
Organism: Chthoniobacterales bacterium; assembly: GCA_018883245.1. Classification (NCBI taxonomy): domain Bacteria; kingdom Pseudomonadati; phylum Verrucomicrobiota; class Spartobacteria; order Chthoniobacterales; species Chthoniobacterales bacterium. The sequence continues at coordinate 23,349 of VEQL01000038.1, read as the reverse complement.
CAAGGAGATAGTGAGTGGTTCACAAACGCTCGTTTTGGTCTGTTCATCCACTGGGGGCTATACGCTATGGCTGCCCGCCATGAATGGATGCAACACCACGAGAAAAAAACGGCGGAGCAGTATGATGTTTATTTTCGGAACTTTGAACCGGATCTCTACGACCCGATGCTCTGGGCCACCACAGCTAAAAAGGCAGGAATGAAGTATTTTGTTATAACAACCAAGCACCACGAGGGATTTTGTCTTTGGGACAGCGCGCTCACGGATTTCAAAGCCCCCCAAGCCCCTCAGTGCCGCCGCGACTTGCTCACCCCGATGGTGAGCGCCTTTCGCTCCCAAGGTCTGCGCACGGGATTTTACCACTCGTTGATCGATTGGAGGCACCCTGATTTTATTGTGGATGTGATGCACCCGCAGCGCGGTGAAGATTTGCGTGCGTTGAACCGTAATCGGCGGCAAGAACGTTACTACGACTACCTACACGGACAAGTGCGCGAACTCCTGACGCAGTTTGGGCTGATTGATCTGCTCTGGTTTGATTTTAGTTATCCGCCGAAGGCGCCGGGTGCGGACAGAATGGATTTCACGCTCGGCAAAGGGCGTGAAGCTTGGAATTCGGAGCAACTGCTGGAAATCGTCCGAGAACTGCAGCCGCACGTTCTTGTCAACGACCGGCTGGACTTGGCGGGCTTCCTTTCAGGCGGGGACTTTAAAACCCCCGAGCAGGTCCAACCGCGCCGCTGGATCGAGGTTGACGAAACGCCGGTCGTTTGGGAAGCCTGCCAAACATTCTGCGATTCATGGGGCTACCACCGCAACGAGCCGCCATGGCGCGACTCCACCAACATCATTCAAAGCCTCATTGATTCGGTGTCAAAGGGGGGGAACTTCATGCTCAATGTCGGACCCGATGCCCGAGGACGTTTCGATCCGCGCTCACTCAATATCCTTGAGGAAATTGGTCAATGGATGGATCTCCACGAGCGCGCCATTACCGGATGCACTCAGGCACCCTCCTGTTTTCCGACGCCCGCTGACTGTCGCCTGACTTACAATCCCGAGCGTCACCGTCTTTATATCCACCTCTTTTCCTACCCCTATAAAATGCTCCACCTCGATGGAGCCGCATTTCGCGAGCGTGTCGAATACGCACAGTTTTTGCACGACGGCAGCGAAGTTGTCATTGGACTGGACGAGTGGCACGGCAACCAAGTCAAGTTGGACCCCGATGAACTCGTGCTAACACTTCCATTGCAGCGCCCGACGCCCACAGTTCCTGTGATTGAGCTCATTCTCAAGTGACCTGTCATGCCGAGCTCAAGCCTCACACCATTGTCACCATTTTGGTGGCCGACACGGGCTGCGGGAGGGTTGGGTGTTTTTCCGCCAGGGGTGGATGGGCTGGGCATGGTCGCCTGGCTGCGGCGTCCAGCGGACCACCGGCACGGGACAAACGATTCCTGCCGATGGGCGCTGGCTGCGTATTCGCAGTCCTGCCAATCCAGAAAAGCCGACCTCGCCTATTTCCTCGACGCCCATTCGCCCCCCCAAAAACAGCACTTCAACGGGGCGGAAGCCCCTCGATCTCCACGCTGGCCAACCACGATTTCTACTTCTTGAAACGCGCGTTTTCCTTCGATCTGAACCCAATGCCGTATGAGGTGCCCACGGATGTGAATCGGCGCAGCGCCCCGTTTTTTTTTGAACTCATCTGCAGAGCCGGTTCCGAACAAAAACCCGAGTCATGAATTTCCTGCCCACCCTCGATTGGCTGATCATCGTCGTTTACTTTGCCGTCACGCTCATCGCCGGGTTGTGGATGACCAAGCGCGCGTCGTCTAACCTAGATGAATATTTTCTGGCCGGGCGCTCGCTGCCGTGGTGGCTGCTCGGGATCGCGGGCATGACGGCGTGGTTCGACATGACGGGTACGATGGTGATCACGTCGTTCCTTTACATGCTGGGACCGCGCGGCCTTTTCGTGGAGTTCCGCGGCGGTGCGGTGCTCGTGCTGCCTTTCCTGCTCTGCTTCCTCGCCAAATGGCACCGACGCTCGGGTTGCATGACGTCCGCGGAGTGGAACACGTTCCGCTTCGGCACGGGCGGCGGAGCGAATGCTGCGCGCGTCATTTCGGCGATCGTCACCGTGCTGGCCGGCATCGCGATGCTCGCGTATCTGGTGCGCGGCACCACTCTTTTTCTCGGTCTCTTCGTTCCCTTCGATCCGCTTTGGAGCACGCTCGTCCTTATCGGGTTCACCACGCTCTACACCGCACTGGCCGGATTTTACGGGGTCGTGCTGGCCGACCTTGTGCAGGGCGTGATCATCCTCATCTCGTGCGTGGTGGTGGCATGGTTCGCCTGGGCGAAGGTTGCGAGCGGCGAAGCGCTCGCGGAGACCGCGCGTCAGGTGACCGGGGTGAGCGAATGGAGCGCCACCCTCCCGGCCTGGCATGTGCCCATGCCGGAGGGCTACGACGCCTACGAACTCCTCATCCTCGTGGCGGGATTCTATCTGCTCCGCAATGTCATAGGAGGCTTGGGACAGGGAGCCGAACCGCGTTTCTTCGCCGCGCGCAACGACCGCGAGTGCGGACTGCAATGCCTCCTGCAAGGGGTCACTGTCGCCTTCCGCTGGCCGATGATGATGGCTTTCGCCATCCTCGGCATTTATCTGGTGGCCTCCTCACTGCCCTCCCCCGACAAGGTGCGGACACTGGCCGCGGAGCTTCGCGCCGCCCATCCGGACGCCACGCAGGCCAATTGGAACGCGGTGACGGCCGCACTTTCCGCGACTCCGGACAACGAACTTCCGCCCGGACTCGGGACATCGCTCAACGCCGGCCTGGGAAAAGAGTGGCGCTCGCTGGTTCCCGTCATCGGCTGGAACGGCGACGTGAACCCGGAAATGATCCTGCCGGCCGTAATCCGCGACGTGCTGCCCACCGGCCTGCGCGGCTTGCTTATTGTCGCGCTCCTGGCCGCCCTCATGTCCACCTTCACCTCGCTCACGAACACGACCGGCGGCCTCGTGGTGCGGGATCTCTACCAACATCTGCTGCGGCCCGCGGCCTCCGACCGCGAACTCATCATGGCCTCGTATCTCAGCTCGGTCCTCATCGTTGTTTGCGGGGTGGTGATCGGGGCCTTCGCCAAAAACATCAACGACTTGTGGGGCTGGATCGTCATGAGCCTCACCGCGGGGGCGATCGGCCCCTCGCTGCTGCGCCTTTACTGGTGGCGGATGAACGGTTGGGGCATCGCGGGAGGACTGGCCGCCGGCACGGCCGGATCGATCATCCAGCGCGCGCTTGCTCCGGACATGAACGAATGGAACCAGTTCCTCTTGATGACCGCGATTTCCTTTGCCGGCAGCATCGCCCTGTCCCTGGCTACACGACCAACACCGATGCCGGTGCTCGAAACTTTCTACCGCCGCACCCGCCCCTTCGGTTGGTGGAAACCGCTGCACCACGTGCTTCCCGCGGAAGAAAAGGCGTCCATGGATCGCGAGAATTTCTGGGACATCGTTTCCGTGCCCCTCGCGATGACGGCCCAAGTGACGCTCTTCCTCCTCCCCATGCAACTGCTGGTGAAAAACTATACGGCTTTCTTCGGGACCCTGCCGGTATTCCTGCTCTGCGCCATCGCGCTTTACTTTACCTGGTATCGCCGGCTGCCGCCAAACACCGCGGAACAAGCTTCCTGAATCACCGCCGATCGAACCAGACCGACGAAAACAAGCCCGGCACTCCTCGAAGCCTTTGCATCAAAACAAATTCCTGCGGACATGAACGGATACCGGTTTTCGACGCGTCTCCCCTTGCCACCAGAGATCACCTTTTAATGCACTCCGCATCGATTCTCCGCTTTGTTCCGGCCCTTTGCTGCGGGCTTCATATTTTGCTTTGCCCGTCGCTCGCGGCCGCGGAGTCAAGGAGCACGCCTTCCGCTGCCGGATGGATTTGGTCGGCAGCGGCATCCAGCGGTGAAATATGGGCGCCGGCCGGCCCAGCCTATTTCCGCAAAGTGTTCGAAATTCCGCGGGGAGAAAAAATCGACAGCGCCGTCCTGGATGTCGGAGCCGACAATTCCGCCGAGGTCTTCATCAACGGGAAATCCGCCGGACGCTTCGAGGGATGGGCGCCGATGACGCGGTCCGAGGTGGCCGGATTGCTGGCTCCCGGCACAAACGTCCTGGCGGTGCGCGCGGAAAACGAGGAAGCCGGCCCGGCCGGATTGCTGCTGAGTTTGAAAATTTCCCTCGCCGGAAAAAAGGAGCCGCTGCTGCTTTTCTCGGGAGACTCCTGGACGTCCGGCACCGCCGAGGCCGCCGGTTGGCTGACCGCAACGGGCGAGATCGACGGATTCACGGCGGCCAAGGTGGTGGGCGAGAACGGCGAGCCGCCGTGGGGCATCGCGCTCCCGCCCGGATCGGGCAGCAAGACGTTTCCCGAATTCAACGCGAAGGGAGAAGACTTGGACGCCCTGAACAGCATGCTGGCGCGGTTTTATCCGGCCTGCAACATGGGGATCGCAGGAACCTTCGCGATGGCGTGGCTACCGCGCGCCATGCTCTGGGCGGGCGACTCCTCGAAATCGGCGGAATCACTGACGCGCGCCCGCGTGGGCAACCGCATCGCCCGCATGAGCGTCAGCCCGGAGGGCTACGTCTCCTGCCACCAACAAGAGGGGCTCGCGCACTCGGAGGGCTGGCCCTTTCCCCTGCCGTCCCAAAGCGACGGCTTTGCCTTCTGTTTCTCCCTCACCGGTTTGCTTTACGATGATGCGTTCGGGGTTTTCGCGACGAAAGATGTCGCCGGTTGGACGCTGGAACACGCCAAAACCCTCGGATTGGACGAAGGCGGCGGCTGGGCCATCGAACTGACCGCACCGGACGCATCCGTCACCTCGCCCGCATTCGCGGTGAACGCGCTGGTGAGCCCGTTCATTCGCGTCAAATGGAATACCGAAGGACTGCCGGCCGGCAGCAAACCGTTCATCGAATGGACCACCGGGGCCGAGCCCGAGTTTTCCAAGAAGCGGCGCATGGCATTTCCGCGACCGTCGATGGCGAGCAAACTTCCCGTCCAGGATTTCGATATTCCCGTCCACGAGATCACCAAGCCCGGGGAAACAATCACGCGCCTGCGCATCGGTTTCGGCAACCCGGGCCCCGGAAAAATCACATTGTTGCGCGTCTTCTCCGCGGTGGACTCGCGCCACATGATCAACAATCCGAATTATCTCATCGGCGCCGCCGACTATTTCGACTGGACCGGCGACCGGGTGTGGCTGGCCGCGAACCTGGAGAAAATGCGGCGCGCCACCGGCTACATGATCTCCGAATTCCGCGTGCGCGAAGCCCAAGCAATCCGCCCGCCCTGGATTGGCCACGAAGGACGCAGCGGGCTGGAATACACGGAGGACGGCAAAAAAATCATCCACAAAGGCCTTGGTATCGGCGGCAATTACTGGGACATCCTCCCCTTCGGCGGCGACGACGTCTTGTGCACCGTTTACCTCTACGCCGCCTTGGTGCGCATGGCGCAGATCGAGGAATTTGTCGCGGCCGGCAAGCTGCACGCGTCCGAAAAACCCGCGCGGGGGCTGGACGGGCCGGGCTTGCGCAAGCTGGCCGGAGCCGTCCGGGAAAATTTCCAAAAAACATTCTGGAATCCCGAGACCCGGCGCTTCGCGCCCATCGACGACCGCCGGCGCTTCCGCGACTACGGGTTCACCTTCCTCAACAACGAGGCGATTTTCTACGGGCTCGCGACCGAGGAACAGGCGGAGGAAATTCTCGCCTGGCTGACCGGCGCCCGCACCGTGGAGAGCGACACCTCGCAGGGCGGAGACATCTACAAGTTCCGCTTCGGCCCGCGGTCCACCACCAAGCGCAACATCGAATACTACGCCTACGTGTGGACGCGTCCCGAGGACATCGCCTTCGGCGGCCAGGTGCAGGACGGCGGCGCCGTGCTCGGCTTCACCTATCACGATCTCATGGCCCGCATCCGCTACCTCGGCGCGGACGATGCGTGGCAACGGCTGCGCGAGATTCTCGCATGGTATCGCGAGGTGGAGGAAGGCGGCGGACCCCGCGCCTATTACTCCGTGGAAGGCCGGGGAACGTTGCAAGGCGGCGGAACGGCGGGCGGGCTGGGTATCGACGAGGAATTCTTCGAAAGCGTGATGGTTCCCGGCGTCATTCTCGACGGATTCATCGGATTTTCCGCCCGGCCCGACGGCTTCGACCTGGACCCCCGCATCCCTGACGCTCTGGACAACCTCTCGGTCACGAATGTCGCCTACCGCGACTTGCTCTGTGACATCGAAGCCTCGCCGGGCAAGGTGACCTTCCGCGTGAAATCGGGAGAAGTGGATGACCCGTTGTCCGTCCGCCTCCCCCCCGGCAGTTGGACGGCGCGGATCTTGAAATCGGAAGAGGTCGCCGAAGATGTCATGGACGTTCCTTCCGGCCCGCAGGGATTCACTCTTCCCGCCGGAAAGCTGCACCGGCTCACCATCACCAAGAACGAACCGTGAGCAACACCCCCTCTCACGCGCCTCCGCGTATTCTGAATCAACGAAGAAACCTGCGCACGGAAAACGCCGAAACCAACAATCACCGAACACGAACAAGACCATGAAGAACCAAGCACTGCAATCCACCGACCACAGAATCACCCTTGGGCACGCGGCGCCCGCCCGGACACGCTTCCAGACCTTGCTCCTCGCCTCAATTTGCGGCCTGCTATCAGTCCCCATGAGCCAAGCCGCGGAAAAAAAATCCTTCAGCGACATCCGAGAGTTCACGCTCGAGAACAAGTCGGGCATGAAAGTCCGGATCACCAATTACGGGGCGATCATCACCTCGGTGCTGGTGCCCGACCGCGATGGAAAATTGGCCGACGTCGTCCTCGGCTACGACCGGCTGGGCGATTACCTCAACGCCAACGACAAGCCCTACTTCGGCGCCATCGTCGGCCGCTACGGCAACCGCATCGCCAAGGGCCGCTTCTCCCGCGACGGCGTCGAATACAAGCTGGCGACCAACAATGGCGAGAACCACCTCCACGGCGGATACTGCGGTTATGACAAACGCGTCTGGGAGGTCGTCTCCGAGGGCAACCCGCTTGTGCTCCGTTATGTGTCGCGCGATGGCGAGGAAGGCTACCCGGGCGAGGTGGACCTCACCGTCACCTACACGCTCACCGGGAACAACGAGATCAAGGTCGATTACAAGGCCACGAGCACCAAGCCGACCCCGTTCAACCCGACGCAGCACTCCTATTTCAACCTGAAAGGCGAAGGCGAGGGCACGATCCTCGACCATGTGCTCACGATCAACGCCGATCGCTACACCCCCGTTGACAAGGGCGCGATCCCTACCGGCGAACTCGCCCCGGTGGAAGGAACACCGTTCGACTTCCGCAACGCGAAAACGGTCGGCCGCGATATCGGCGCAAAGCACCAGCAGATCGAGTTCGGCCGCGGCTACGATCACAATTGGGTGCTCAACCGCAAGTCCGACGGCTTGGAGCCGGCCGCCACCCTCTTCGAACCGGCCAGCGGCCGCGTCCTCGAGGTGCTCACCACCGAACCCGGCATCCAATTTTACAGCGGCAACTTCCTCGACGGCAGCTTGGTCGGCAAAGCCGGCAAACCGTATGTCCACCGCGGCGGCCTTTGTTTGGAGACCCAGCATTTCCCGGACTCCCCGAACCAGCCGAACTTCCCTTCGACCTGGCTCGAGCCGGGCCAAGAATTCCGCAGTTCGACCGTCTTCCGGTTCTCGACCCGGGAATAGTCACCCGCACCGACCCTCTCGTTAAACAAACACCAACCCCATCCATCAAAACTCCATGATAAACTTCATCCCTCTCGCCACCGCCGCTTCCCCCGACCCGATGAGCACGCTCGACATTGTGCTTTTTGTTGTCGCTGTCGTCGGCGTGATCGCCCTCGGCATTTACCAAGGCAACAAGGAAGACTCCAACGCCGCCGAGAGCGGCGGAGCCTCCGGCTATTTTCTTGCCGGGCGCGGCCTGACCTGGTGGCTGGTGGGCTTCTCGCTGATCGCCGCCAACATTTCCACCGAACAGTTCGTGGGAATGTCGGGCGCGGCAGCCGATTGGCTCGGCTTGGCGATCGCTTCCTACGAATGGATGGCGGCGATCACGCTCGTGGTGGTGGCGTTCGTTTTTCTTCCGAAGCTGCTTCGTTGCGGCATCTACACCATCCCGGAATTCCTCGAGTATCGTTACGGGGCGTTTTCGCGGCTGGTCATGGCCCTGGCCACACTGGTGATTCTGGTCGGCGTGCCGACCGCCTCGGTGATTTACTCGGGTGCCAAAGTGGTCTCGGTATTCTTCCAGGGCCACAGTCTGCTGGGGCTCGATTTCGGCTCGATCACGGTCGGGTGCTGGGTGATCGGGATCGCGGCCGCGGTCTATGTGCTGGTCGGCGGACTCAAGGCTTGTGCCTGGACCGACCTTGTCTGGGGCGCCTCGCTCATCGCCGGTGGTGCCGTGGTGATGTGGCTGGCCTTCAGCGCGCTCGAGAAAGCCGACCCCAACCAACTCATCGCCACCAAGGTCGCCACCTCCAGCGCCACGGTCGAGGACCTCGCCAAAGCCGGCGGATGGGAGCGCTTCACCCTGCTCAACGGCGGCCACGATGGGGAGTCGAAGGCGTTGCCCGGCGAAAACCTCAGCGGCGGCAAGCTCCACATGATCCGGCCCAACAGCGACCCGAGCATTCCGTGGACGGCACTGCTCATCGGACTTTGGATTCCGAACTTTTTCTATTGGGGACTCAATCAATACATCGTCCAACGGACATTGGGTTCCCGCTCGCTCGCCGAGGGGCAGAAGGGCATCGTATTCGCCGCCGCGCTCAAGCTGATCATTCCCTTCATCGTGGTGATTCCGGGGATACTCTGCTTCAACCTTTACCAGGAGGATCTCCGCACCGAGGCCTCCCGCAAAAACGAACTGGCCCTCGCCGGGCTCGGATCCGGATCCCGCATTGTTTACCCGTTTGCCGAAAACTTCGCCCTGACCAACCCCGAGAAGGCGATGAAGGTGCTGGAGCACAACGCGACCGTGGTTGGCCGCGAAGTTCCCGCCGCGGGAACTCCCGCCGCCTTGGTGCAAGCGAACAACGAGTTCCTGGCGGCGGCCGCGGCGGCCGCGAATATCGAGACCGGCTCGAAGCTCATCGGGTATGATTATGACGCAGCCTTCCCCGTCCTGCTGCGACAACTCCTCCAGCCCGGCCTGAGCTGGTTCGTGCTCGCCTCGATTTTTGGCGCCGTCGTTTCCTCGCTGGCTTCGATGCTCAACTCCGCCGCCACGATCGCGACGATGGATCTCTACCACAAGGTCCACAAGAACGCCTCGCAGGATGCGTTGGTCCGATCGGGCCGCATCTTCACGCTCCTCTTCGTTCTCATCGCCTGCCTGATCGCCCCGAGCCTGGCCGACCCCGCCTTCGGCGGCATCTTCAACTTCATCCAGGAATTCCAAGGCTTCATCAGCCCGGGAATTCTCGCCGTCTATCTCTTCGGGTTCCTCATCCCGCGCGCCCCGCGCTACCTCGGCTGGCTGGGGATCTTGCTCAATGCCGTGTTGTATGGCTCGCTGAAATGGTTTCTCGCCCCCGAGATGGCGTTTCTCAACCGCATGGCGCTCTGTTTCGGCGTGGTGATTCTCGTGCTCGGAACCATCACCATGCTGCGGCCGCTGGCCAAGCCGGTGGAACTCCCGACCACCGATCTGGTCGAGCTGAAGTCGTCCAAGACCGCCAAGGTGCTCGGGCTCGCCGTGGTCGTCGCCACCCTATGCCTCTACGCGATCTTCTGGTAATCGCCGCCGAAGTTCATGTCTCGTCGCACCTCGCGCACAACGAAAGAAACCCACAACGCAAAACCGCACGCCAGCAACATTATGACAAACCCGCCCCTTCCTTCCACCAGCAGTGAAACCGTCCGCGCGCAAACAACACGCACCCGGCTGCGCTTCAGCATTCTTTCCGCGGCCGTGCTGCTTGCCGTGTCGGGCCCGCTCCACGCGCAGGAGGATCAGATGCCGTCCGCGTTCAAGACGGTTGCGGGCTATCCCTTGCTTGAGGTTTTCACGCCGCCGGTGCCGAACTGCACGGGCTGGGGCGCATGGGGCGACGGGCCGTTTGTCATCGCCAACAGGGGCGACGCGCCGGCGCAATTCCCCTCCAACTTCTCCATTCCGCCGCGAAGTTTCCTCGCGCATCCCGGATCGGACCGCGACGTGGCTGTGGGGTGGGCGAGCCCGATCACCGGCCAGGTCAGCGTGCAGGCGAAGGTGACAAGTGCGGATGGCAATGGCGGCGACGGCGTGCGCTGGGCAATCATCCACCTTTCAACCTCCGGCCAAAGGAAAGTTTTGGCCGAAGGCGAGATCGGGCGCGGCGAATCCCGCGCGATTCCGGCGGCCGCCGAAGCAGCGCAACTCGCGGCATTGCCGGTTCGGGAGGGCGACGGACTGCTGCTGGTGATCAACCGGCACGGTGGCCACCAGTTCGACAGCACCCTGCTCGAGTTGGTTGTCGCCGAGCATGGGGGAGCCGCCCGGAAATGGGATTTGGTCAAGGACGTGACCGGCAATCCGGAAGCCGCCAAGCCGGAGCCCGGCTCGCAAGGCTACGCCGGCCCCTGGCATTTTCTGGCATCGATGGACGACTTTCTCGCAAGCGCCTCCCTCGATGCTCCACGCGAACGGCCCGGCAAAAAACTCCAGTCGTGGAGCCTGGCCACGGACGACACGAAGATCACGCTCGGCGCGACGGCCGAAGGGCAACTCTGCATTTATGATCTGCGCAACACGGAGGATGGTTGGAACTGGGCGAAGGAGCCGTCGGTCTTCAGCTTCCCGGTGCCAGCCTCCGGCAAGGCGGGTCGATGGAAATTCAAGGACGCGACCGTGGACAAGACCGACGGTGAACGGGTCACCATCCGCTTCGTGTGCGAAAAGCCGGAGTTGGAACTGCTGTCCATCTGGTCGGCCAAGCCGGGACGCGGCCCGATCTGCCACGAACTCCAAGTCGTCAATCGTTCGTCCGCGCCCGTGGCGCTTCAACTCCCGCCCTCCATGTTCCTCGACTTGGCCGGCCCTGCCGAAGACGGCGCCCTGACGATGTGGACTTTCCACACGGATGGGAAAACGCCCGACAGGAAGGGCGTTTACCGGCATGTCATGCACGGAACAGCCGCCCGCCGGATCGACACCGAACCGGAGACGGGACTCTTCATCCCCTACGCGCTGTTCGACAGCGGCGGAAAACGCGGCGTCTATCTTGGCGTGGAGTGGAGCGTCTGCTCCATCCAGGCCCGCGGGGTCGGCGGATCGAAACCCGGATCGGTCAGGGTTCGCGCCGGGGAAAACGAGACGTTTGTGGTCACCCTTGCTCCCGGCGAAACCTTTGACGCCCCGCCATCCTTCGTCGGCGCCTATCGCGGGGACGCCGACGATGCCGGAAACAACCTGCGCCGTTTCCTTTTCAACCACCGCATACCCGAGGTGGTGCGCAAAGACTCCACCTATCCCAAAATCCAGTGGAATGCTTACGGGGCCATCGGCGACAAGCCGGGCAGTTGGAATACCGTGGAGAGGAAATTCTATCCCTTCGTGGACGACATCGCCCCGCTCGGCTTCGAAGAAGTGATGATCGACGTCGGGTGGTGGAAGGGCGAAACCGCGGCCCCGGAACCGGAGGCCGATCCGGTGGACTGGCCTTCCGGCATGGCCAAGGCCGCAGAGCACACGAAGAAGGCAGGGATGCGCTTCGGGCTCTACTGGAACAAAGGCGAGGACATGGCGAGCCCCGAGGGCCGCAACCGCCGCATCGCCCACATCAAACGCCTCTACAATGAATACGGGGCCGATCTCTGGCGCTCGGACAGCACGGCCGGTCCGGTGATCGGTTCGCACTACGCGGCGGTCAAAGGTTTCTATGAAATGCTCGAGCAACTCGGCCGCGAGATTCCGAACTTCCAGTGGGAGAACTGCTGCTGCGGCGGACGCATCAAGGATTTCGGCGCCATGAAATACGCGGTCAAGGTGTTCAACACCGACACCTATGACGAGACCCACGTGCGTCAGGCGTTTTACACGTCATCCTACATGTTTCCTCCGGCCCAGTTGATGGGATGCGCGGGCAGCTTCGCCAACACGTTCCGGCCGGAGGGCCCGGACGGCATGCGTTTCGCCTTCCGGACGATGTCCCTCGGCGCGCCGGAGTGGTTCCTCGACGCACCCGGCGGCCAGAACGGGGCCAAACCCTGGACGGAGGAGGAACGCGCCGCAGTCAAGGCCGCCACCGAGACCTACAAGACGAAGGTCCGCCCGCTGGTGCGCAACGCGGACCTGTATCACATCCTGCCCCGGCCGGACGGCAAGAACTGGGATGGAATCCAATATTACGATCCGGCGACAAAAAAGGGCGTGGTCTGTCTTTTCAAACCGAGCCCGGTTTCGGACACGATCAACATCAAACTCCGCGGTGTCGATCCGCAGACACGCTACCGCGTCAGCTTTGAAGACGGATCGAACCCGGCGGTCGAGAAGACCGGCGCGGAGCTGGCCAACGGTCTCGACGTGACCCTCAAGGGTGCGCCGATTTCCGAGCTGGTCTTCTTCGAGCCCGCAAACGGGGCTTCCGCGGAACCCGCGCAGAAGGGAGCCGGCGGCGCAAGCGCCTCTGAGCCTCAATACACCAATCCGGTGTATGCGGGTTCCATGCCGGATCCTACGATCTTGCGGCATGACGGCTACTACTATGCCTTCGGAACGACCGGCGCCGATCGCACTCCCGACGGCCGCATCTTCACCGTCCTTCGCTCCAAGGATTTGGTGAGTTGGGAAAAACTCGGCGGCGCCTTGGTGCCCCCTTCCGACAACAAAGCGGTTTTGTATTGGGCTCCGGATGTCGCGGCCGCCAACGGAAAGTTCTATCTCTACTACTCGATGGGAGGATTGGAGCCGGAGAAATTCGAGCTGCGCGTCGCCGTAAGCTCCAAGCCGGAAGGTCCCTATATCGATACCGGAGAGAAGCTGACCGACTGCGAGAACAACCGCTTCACCATCGACGCTTATCCGTTCCGCGACGATGACGGCAAATGGTATCTGTATTATGCGCGGAACTTCACCGACTCCACCCCCGGCGCGCCGGGAGAGGCCGTGCACCCGGGAACATCCATTGTCGTCGCGCCGCTGATCGACATGACCCGCCTCGGCGACGAATGCAAAGTGGTGCTGCGGGCCCGCTACGATTGGACGCTCTACGAAGCGAACCGCAGGATGGACGTCTATGACAAAACATTCGACTGGCACACCATCGAGGGGCCCTGCGTCATAAAACACGACGGCAAGTATTATTGTTTTTACAGCGGATCCAACTGGCAGAGCGACCGCTACGGCGTCGATTACGTGGTTGCGGACCATCCCATGGGTCCCTTCCGCGACCAAGGATCGCGACCGCGGGTCCTGTCCGGAGTGCCGGGCAAAGTGCGGGGCCCCGGACATCACTCCTTTGCCACAAGCCCTGACGGCCGCTCGATCTATATCGTCTACCACGCTTGGGACGCGGGCATGAAGGAGCGCCAGCTTTGCATCGACAAGCTGGTCTGGACTCCGGAAGGACCGAGATGCGAGGGGCCGACTTACACGGCTCAGACCGCCCCGCAATAGCAGCCCCATGATTCGCGCCGCATTGGAGCCGTCAGGCCGCACCTTGGAAAAGGCGGTGGCGCGGATCGCGGCTTGGCCCGGCAATACGTCGGCGCCGGTCCGGCATTCGACCGGCCGCGGATCACAAACATGACCGCGAAAACACACCTCGCTCTTCTTGCGACGGCTGTTTCGCTTTTCGGGAACAATGCCGTCGTCACGGCCGGCGACCGGGCCCTCGAAGAGCGCGCGGACACGGCCTCCGCCACGGAGAGCCGCTCCGGGCACGACTGCCCGGACGCCCGATGGTTCGTCAATCCCTTCGCGGAAGGCGCCGATCCATGGATCGCCCGCCACGGCGATGATTACCTGCTCGTGCTGGCGGAAGCGAACCGCGGGATCGCTCTTTACCGCTCCGGAAGCCCGACTTCACCCGGCCGGAAGCGTGTCATATGGACCGCACCCGACACCGGTCCCTATTCACGCCAGATCTGGGCTCCGGAAATCCATTTCCTGGACGGGCATTGGTATGTGTATGTCGCCGCCTCCGACGGCGAGAACCGCAATCATCTGATGTGGGCGCTGAAGTCGGAAGCCGAGGATCCTTTCGGGAATTACACCGTCGAGGGACCGCTTTACACCGGCGACCATCCCGAGACGGGCCAAGACAACCGCTGGGCGATCGACGGCACGATCTTGGAGCACGAAGGCAAGCGGTATTTTCTCTGGTCCGGCTGGGAAGACACGCACGACGAGCAGTGGCTTTACATTGCTCCGATGTCGGATCCGCTCACCGTCGGCAAACGCGTGCGGATCTGCGACAACGACGATTACCTCTGGGAGCGCGTGGGCGAGCAGTCCACCGAGCGCGGTCTGAACGAAGCCCCGCAAGTCCTCCAGCGGGACGGCAGGACCTTCCTGGTTTATTCCGCCAGTTCCTCATGGCAACACACCTACAAACTGGGTCTTCTGGAGCTGCGGCAGGGAGGCGATCCCCTGAATCCGGCCGATTGGAAAAAGACTCCCGAACCGGTATTCCAGTCGAGCCTTCAAGCCTTCGGCGTGGGCCACAATTGCTTCGTCAAGTCGCCGGACGGAACAGAGGATTGGATTGTTTACCACGCCAAAATAGACCGGCGTGACGGATGGAGGCGTGCTCTTTACGCCCAGCCCTTCACTTGGAGCCCCGAGGGAACGCCGGTATTCGGTGCTCCGGCAACGCCCCACGAGCCGTTGCCCAGACCGTCGGGTGAAGCGAGACACTGCAAAGACGGCGCCTGGTTTTCAAAGCTCGAGAGTGCGCACGATCTCGATGGCTTGGACTACTTCGGACACCACCAATTGATCCGGGCGAATGACGGGAAGCTTCATCTTGGCAAGTCCGAGGCGGACCCGGTCAATGAATACCGTTCCAACGAAAAAGTGCTCATCTCCGGCCATTGCTGGCGTGATACGGAATCTTCGGTCCGGGTGAACGCGCTCTCGGGGGGAAAGGGAGCGGGCCTGCTCTTCCGTTGCACATTGCCGGCCGTGGGAAAGAACGCGCAGAAAGGATATTTCGCCGGAATTGTCCAGGAAACCGGCGAAGTGGTGCTCGGGAGGACGGATGGCCGCGCTTGGCAACAACTCGCGGCTGCAAACGCCGACGTGCAACCCAACCGGGACTACCTCCTATCGGTCACCACAAAAGGCCCGGAAATTTTCGTCAGCTTGGATGGCAAAGAAGTCATAAGCGCCACCGACAACACACACACCGCGGGGTCGGTCGGCCTGCAGGTCATCGACTCGCATGCCGCTTTTTCGGATTTGCAAGTCAGGGGAACACCCGCGGAAAAACCGAACTGAGCCCCACCCTCCCCGCCCCCTCGCCTCTTTGCACAGCATTCACCCAAAACCGAACTGCATGACTGTCGATTCATACCGAGACCGAATGGCGCGACGACTTTTGGCGAACTGCCTCGCGATCGTCTTAGCGGGAACCGCGAGCATGCATGCTGGAGCTGCTGCCGATACCCCGTCTTTGAGCATGACTTTGGATGGACGGCCGGTGCGCATGTCCGTGCCGCTTCGCGAACTTCCCGCGGATGCCAAGGCCGCCGACGAAAGCGCATCCCGTTCGATCACTCTGGCGGTGCCTGACAGCGACTTGGAGATCCGGCTCGAAGGATGGTATTCGCCGGAGAGCGGCACCGCATACTATGTGCCGTTTCTGGCGAATAAGGGGACAAAAGCCTCGGCGTTGATCGAGAAAATCCGGTCGCTGGATGTTGAGGTCTCCGTCAGCGGCGACGTCCACCTCCACCATGCGAAAGGCAGCACTGCTGCACCGGATGATTTTCTGCCCCAGTCGGAGACTATGGAGCCCAACGCGACCAACCCCCATCTGGAGTTGCTTTTCGAGGATGCTTCCGGCGGTGTCTCACGCCACCGTTCTTGGCGCGGCACCCCGTTTCAACTGGGCGAAAAGACCTATGCCAACGGACTTGCGTTCAATTCCACCAAGCATTTCCGCGTTGTGCTCGGGCGTCCGGCGGAACGCTTCACCGCCGAGGTCGGCTTGGAAAACAACGACGACACCCGGCAAGGCGCGCAGTCGGGCAATGGCTCCGTCACGTTTCACGTGCTCGTCGACGGCAAGGAGGTCGCCAGCACCCCCGTGCTCCGGCTGAAAGATGGAGCGCATCCCTTGGATGTCCCGTTGAATGGCGCGAGCGAATTTGAAATCCGCGTCAAGGATGGCGGCGATGGCCGGGCTTGGGACCAGGCGCTATTGGCCGATGCCCGCATCCACCTCAAGGACGGCGACACCGTGGCCTTGCAAGATTTGCCGGTCGCACCCCGTGTCTTCGGACCTCTCGACGGACGATCCTCCAGCGGCCAAATGCCGTTCTTCAACCTCGAATGGCGCGGCGGCGGATTGGTTATGGCCGTGGGATGGACCGGTCAATGGCAAGCGACTTTCGATCGGCCGGACAGCAATAAGGTGACCGCGACCGCCGGCCTGCCCTACGCCTCTCTCTCGCTGCTGCCCGGTGAGACCATCCGTCTGCCCAGCATTCTCTTGGTTCCATGGAAAGGAGAGGACTGGCAGGTCGGGCAGAATGCCCTGCGGCGTGTCCTCCTCGATCGCTTTAGTCCACGGCTGCAGGGTGAACTCGTGATGCCGCCGGTCGCCCACGCCACATCGGCCGCCCTTCATTTGCACGACGGAGGGTGGGCCGGTGGAAACGAGAAAACGCAAATGGACGCCATCGCCGCCATCGGGCCTTTGGGCGTCGAAGCCTACTGGTTGGATGCCTACTGGTTTCCGGGCGCATTCCCCAACGGCGTGGGCAATTGGTTCTACCGGAAGAACGATTTCCCGCGTGGGTTGAGGCCTCTCGGCGATGCCGCCCACGAACGGGGGATGAAATTCATTCTTTGGTTCGAACCCGAAAGGGTTGGTCCCGATACTGAACTCGAGCGCCAACATCCAGAGTGGTTGCTCGGCAGCCCGGGGACGAGCCGGTTGCTCAATCTGGGCATACCCGAAGCGCGGAAACACATGACCGACGTGATCTCCCGCATTTTGACCGAAACAAAGGCCGATGTGTATCGACAGGATTTCAACATCGAGCCGTTGCCCTTGTGGCGCGCGGCAGACCCGCCCGGCCGCCAAGGGATGACGGAGATCCGGCATGTGGAGGGGCTCTATGCCATGTGGGACGAACTGAGGAGCCGCCATGCCGGGTTGTGGATCGACAACTGCGCTTCGGGCGGACGACGGATCGATATTGAGACCCTGTCTCGCTCGCTGCCGCTTTGGCGCAGCGACACGCCGGACCACATGATTTGGCACCCGAAATTGCGGGAGCAATCCGGCGCGGCGGATCAGGTCCAGACCGCGGGCTTGAGCCTGTGGGCTCCACTCCATTCCGGAGGCGTGTGGGACATGGACCCCTACCGTTTCCGCAGCGCCATGCAGGCCGGAGTTGTGCTCTATGACGATCCGCGCCAGCCGACGTTCCCTGCCGCACAAGCCAAGCTGGCTTTCGAAGAAGTCAAATCGCTGCGACCGTTCTTCACGGGGGATTATTACCTGCTGAAACCGCTCAGCGGCAACGAGGACGACTGGTGCGCCTACCAATATCACCGCCCGGATCTCGGCGCCGGCTTTGCGATTGTCTTCCGGCGCCAAGGCTGCACGCAGGACAACGTGACGATACAGTTGCGGGACATCGACCCGGCGGAACGTTACGCGGTGAGTTGGCATGGCGATTACCCGGCCATGCGTGAGGAAACCATGACCGGGCAATCGCTGAAGGATCTGACGATATCCGTTCCGACGGCCCCGGGCAGCGTCCTGATTCGTTATGCGCTCGAGAAGCGCCGATGAAGCACCGCCCGCCAGACCGGGAAGAGCTCCAACGTCAAAAAAGCAACTTATTGGCCGAATACAGCAGGCGGCGTTTGCCGGCAGGCAGCAGACTGCGTCTTCCCACCATGCCAGGCCTCCATCCCTGATAACCGGCATGCTAAAACACACCGGAATCAAACGCGTCATGAAAAACGAAACACTCCGATCCACCGGCTGCGGCCTCGTTGCGGTCTTCTGTCTCGCCGCCGGGCTGTTGTGCCCGCTCACCGCCACCCTATTCGCGGTAACCCCGACGCCAAACGAGTTTGCACAACGCAACGCCTGGTTGGCGCCGTGGCTTGATCGCGCGCCAACCACGGCCCACCCCCGTCTGGAGTTGCTTTTCGAGGATGCGTTCGACGATGTCTCACGCCGCAGTTCCTGGCGCGGCACCCCGTTTCAACTGGGCGAAAAGACCTACGCCAACGGACTTGCGTTCAATTCCACCAAGCATTTCCGCGTTGTGCTCGGACGTCCGGCGGAACGCTTCACCGCCGAGGTCGGCTTGGAAAACAACGACGACACCCGGAAAGGCGCGCAGTCGGGCAACGGCTCGGTCACGTTTCACGTGCTCGTCGACGGCAAGGAGGTCGCCAGCACCCCGTGCTCCGGCTGAAAGATGGGGCGCAGCCCTTGGATGTCCCGCTGAACGGCGCGAGCGAATTTGAAATCCGCGTCAAGGATGGCGGCGATGGCCGGGCCTGGGACCAGGCGCTATTGGCCGATGCCCGCGTCCACCTCAAGGACGGCGACACCGTGGCCTTGCAGGATTTGCCGGTCGAGGGGGCGACAAAGATCTCGAAGGACCAGCCGCCGTTCTCGTTCCGCTACGGCGGGCAAGCCTCGTCCAGCCTGCTGAAGAATTGGAAATTCAGCCACGATACCCGTCAACTCGACAGCCAGCGCACGGCGCATACGCTGGTTTACACCGATCCGGCGACCGGATTACAGGTGCGCTGCGAAGTTGTGGAATACGCGGATTTCCCAACGGTCGAATGGACGATCTATTTCAAGAACACCGGGGCGGCGGACACGCCCATCCTGGAAGGGATTCAAGCGCTGGACACCACTTTTGCCCGTGGCGAAGCCGGCGATTTTCTTTTGCATCACGCCATCGGCTCGCCTGCTGACGGCAACGACTACGGACCGCTGGCGACGCCCTTGAAGCCCGGCGCCTCCAAACGCATCGGCGCGGCCGGCGGCAGGCCCACCAATTCGGACTGGTCGTATTTCAATCTGGAGACCGGCGAAGGCGAAGGCCTGATCATGGCGGTCGGCTGGCCCGGCCAATGGTCGTCGGAATTCATCCGCGGCGATTCCCGCAACTTGACGATCCGCGCGGGCCAGGAACGGACACATTTCAAGCTGCTGCCCGGCGAGGAAGTGCGCGGTCCGCTTATTGTGCTGCAATTCTGGACGAGCGGCGATTGGATTCGCGCGCAAAACGTGTGGCGACGCTGGATGATGGCTCACTCAATGCCCAAGCCTGGCGGCAGGCTTCCCGAACCCCAGCTCCTGGCCGCCAGCTCGCGGCAGTATGATGAGATGATCAAGGCCGACGAGGCGAACCAGACCATGTTCATCGACCGCTATCTCGAAGAGGACGTCAAACTCGATTACTGGTGGATGGACGCCGGCTGGTATGTGCACCACGGTGGCGGCTGGCCGCGCGTCGGCACCTGGCTGGTGGACTCGAACCGGTTTCCTAACGGGCTGCGTCCCATCTCCGACCATGCCCACAAGAACGGAATGAAAACACTGCTATGGTTCGAGCCGGAGCGAGTCACCCCCGGCACCTGGCTGGCCGAGAACCATCCCGAATGGATTCTTGGCGGCGCCAAGGGCGGCTTGCTGAACCTCGGCAACGACGCCGCGCGCCAATGGCTTATCGAGCACGTGGACCAACTGCTCACGGAACAGGGCATCGGCCTTTACCGCCAGGATTTCAACATGGACCCGCTTGAATACTGGCGGAACAATGACACCCCCGACCGCCAAGGCATCACCGAAATCCGGCATGTCACCGGCTACCTGGCCTTCTGGGACGAACTGCGCCGGCGGCACCCGGACATGCTGATCGATGCCTGCGCGTCAGGCGGCCGGCGCAACGACCTCGAGACCATGCGCCGTTCGGCGCCGCTCTGGCGGAGTGATTACGCCTACGAAGCCATCGGGCACCAGTGCATGACTTACGGCATCTCGCTGTGGCTGCCGTTCCACGGCACCGGCACCGTGGCCGCCCGCAACGCTTCCTATTACGGCAGCGGCCTTACGCCGGTTGACCCGTATGCCTTCTGGTCCAACGCCGCCCCCAGCCTTGGCCTCTTCATTGACATGCGCATCAAGGAGCTTGATTACCCCACGCTGCGCCGTCTGGTCGACCAATGGCGGCAGATCAGCCCGAATTATTACGGTGACTTCTACCCGCTGACCTCCTGGAACCGGGACAGCTCGCAATGGATGGCCTGGCAGTTTGACCGCCCCGAGACCGGCGAAGGCATGGTCCAAGTCTTCCGCCGCGACCATAGCCCGTTCGAATCCGCCCGCTTCAGGCTGCGCGGCCTGGAGGCGGACGCGGAATACACTATCACTCATCTCGACGGGTCGGCACCCCAGAAGATCACGGGTCGCGAACTGCTGGAAAAAGGACTATCCGTCAGCATCAATGAACAGCCCGGCGTGGCGGTGGTCACTTACCAAAAGCAATGAAAGTCCTCCCCACAACCGCTGCGCCCAATACTGACTCCCCACCAATGCCTTTGCTACCCGTCAATTGGTGGTGATCGCCACAGGTCGTCAGACGGGCAAGGCTTCATGCGCCAAGGTGAGAAGAGAGGTCCTGCGGGCTTGGGTCTAGGGCGCGCGACGCGGGGGGCGGGTGCCGGCGGAAAACAGCAACTTATTTGCCGAATACAGCAGGCGGCGCTTGCCGGCAGAAATTAGCTTGGGAAAATCAATGAAGGTCCCTGTAAAAAATCTCTGTGATTGTTTGTGTCTATCAGGCATGGCAGCCAGCATTTTCGGTGATTTTTTCAAGGGCAACGTTTCTGATCCTGACCTATGAGCACCTCACAGAAACTGACAGGCAAACGCGTGCTGGTTGCGGACTCGGGCATCGGCATCGGTCGGGAAATCGCCCTTGAATTCGCGCGCCAGGGTGACGACGGCGGCACCACCTCGCTCATGTCGCTGATCTCCGATTTTCGCAACCGTTCCGGTGCTCGCCTGGGCGCCGGTTATGTTCCGAGCCTCTAAGGCGGGTTCCGGATTTCAGTTGCCCCCATCAGGAACATGCATTCACAAACAACTACCAGCAAGACAAGGAAGGATTCTCATGGCCAACACAACATTTAAGGAAAAACTCGCCGGCGGTGCTCCCATTCTCGGGACGTTTCTTCAGATCCCCGCCGCAGAACTCACCGAGATTTTCGGGTTCCAGCATTTCGACTTTGGCATTGTGGATGCGGAGCACGGGACGTTGGGGGTGAACACGTCCATTGAGCTGTTAAGGGCCTGCGCGGCTTCGGGCTTGGCATCCGTGTATCGTGTTCCCGGCGTTGACGCGCACAAGATCGGGCATGTTTTGGATCTGGGCGCTTCCGCTGTGATGGTGCCCAACATCCAGCGCCAGGAAGCGGCCGAACGGGCGGTGCGCGCCGCCAAGTATTATCCCGCAGGCAATCGCGGGGTGTGTCCGTTTACGCGCGCGGCCGCCTATAATGGAATTGATCAGGATCCTGATTATTACAACCGGTCGAATCGGGAAACGGCCGTCATCCTGCAAATCGAAGGGATTGAAGGCGTTCAAAACCTGGACCAAATTTTGGCGGTGCCGGGCATTGACGGCATTTTTATCGGCCCCTTCGACCTTTCGCAGTCACTCGGCATCCCCGGCGAGGTCAACCATGCCCGGGTTCTGGAAGCCATCGAGGACATCGTGCGCCGGGCCGGCGGGAAAAACATTGCTGTGGGTATTTTTGCGGTGAGCGTTGAGCAGGTGGAGCGTTACGTTAAGACTGGGGTGCGATTTATCGCCTATGGCACGGACACGCTCATTGTCCAAAGGGCCTGCCGCGACCTGGGCAAGCAACTGCAACAGGCCGCAAGGAATCGCTGAAGAACCATCTCAACCCCATGGATACCTCAACGCTTTTCGGCGCCCCGCTGGTGGGCAGCAGCGGTTTCGGCATGGGCGCGGTGGCTAAAAATTCCGCCTGGCTCGCACATAAATGACTTGCGGGAAACAGCTAAAATCCGGACGAAAACGGCAGGCAACCCGGCAAGCCGGGTTTTAGGATCGTGCGCTGATGAAAGTAAATCTGGAAGGTAAAGTGGCCTTGGTCACGGGCGCGGCCCGCGGGATAGGACAGGCCACGGCCGACGCGCTGGCGGCCAATGGCGCACGCGTGATTTACGCGGACATTGATTTTGCCACCGCCCAGGCATCGGCGGCGCGCTCCGACGGCGCCGTGGCGCTGCCAGTCGATGTGGCGAATGAACAGCAAGTGGAAACGCTGCTGCGCGAAGTTGTGGCGCGGTTTGGAACCCTGGACATCCTCGTCAACAACGCCGGCATCAACACCCTGGAGCACCGCGTCAACATTGACCAGTTTCCCACCTCCGAATGGGAGAGGATCCTCAAGGTGGATTTGAGCGGCTTGTTTTTTGTCAGCCGGGCAGCGGCCCGGATTTTGTTGGCCGCCAAAGGTGGACGCATCATCAACATCGCCTCGGTTATGGGCCTGGTGCCGGCGCGGCTGCAGTCCCCATTCGTGGCTGCGAAAGCCGGGGTTATCAATCTGACGCGTTCGATGGCGCTGGAGTTGGGGAGCCAAGGGGTGCTCGTGAATTGCATCGCGCCCGGGTCCATCCTCACCGAGGGCACGCGCAAGCTCTTCTACGGTTCGGAAGGCAAATTCAACGACTCGGTGCAGGCGCTTCTCTCGCATATCCCGTTGAACCGTCCCGGCACAGTTGAAGAAGTCGCGTCCGCAGTCCTGTTCCTGGCCGCGCCGGAAAGCAGCTACATCAACGGCGTCACCCTGACGGTGGACGGGGGGTGGACCGCCGGTTACACGCGTGATTTCTAGAACCTATCCCCAAACCTGGCGCGGTGGCGTTGCGGATAATTTTCGTTTGTGGCAAGGAGCAAGCGATGTGGCTGTATCCTCTGCGATACAGTCCCGAGCGCCGCAACGCAGCCACGGAAGAAAAGCGCCGCAACCCTCTCGGGCAGGGTCATGG
>VEQL01000037.1 GCA_018883245.1 Chthoniobacterales bacterium | reverse complement strand
GCCAACGGCGACGCGCACATCGAACTCGACATCAACGGGCAGAAGAAATCGTTCAGCCCGCCGGAAATCAGCGCGATGATTTTGGCCAAGCTCAAATCCGACGCGGAAGCCAAGCTCGGCGAAAAGATCACGCAGGCGGTCATCACCGTCCCGGCCTATTTCAACGACTCGCAGCGCAACGCGACAAAGGACGCCGGCAAGATCGCGGGCCTCGAAGTGCTGCGCATCATCAACGAGCCCACCGCGGCCTCCCTCGCCTACGGCCTCGACAAGAAGAAGGACGAAAAGATTGCCGTCTATGACTTGGGCGGCGGCACGTTCGACATCTCGGCGCTGGAAATCGGCGACGGCGTTTTCGAAGTGAAAGCGACCAACGGCGACACGCATCTCGGCGGCGACGACTGGGACCACAAGATCATGGATTGGATCATCTCGGAGTTCAAAGCGGACACCGGGATCGATCTCTCCAAGCAGCCCGACGCCGTGCAGCGCATCAAGGAAGAGGCGGAAAAAGCCAAGATCGCTCTCTCCTCCGCGCAGGAATACGAGATCAACCTGCCGTTCGTCACGGCCGACGCCTCGGGTCCGAAGCACATCCAGAAAAAGCTCACCCGCTCGAAACTCGAGCAGCTCACCGACGACCTCTTCACACGCACGATCAAACCGGTCGAGGCGTGCTTGAAGGACGCAAAACTCGGCAAGAGTGATGTGAACGAACTCGTTCTCGTGGGCGGCATGACCCGCATGCCCAAGGTCATCGAGACGGCCAAGAACCTCATCGGACGCGATCCGCACCGCGGCGTGAACCCCGACGAAGTCGTGGCCATCGGCGCGGCCATCCAAGGCGGCGTGCTCAAGGGCGACGTGAAGGACGTGCTCCTGCTCGACGTCACCCCGCTGACCCTCGCCATCGAGACGGCCGGAGGCATCGCCACGCCGATGATCCCGCGCAACACGACCATCCCGACGAAAAAGTCGCAGATCTTCTCGACCTACAGCGACAACCAGCCGGGCGTGGAAATCAAAGTGCTGCAAGGCGAGCGGCCCATGTCGAAGGACAACAAGCAGCTCGGCACGTTCCATCTCGACGGCATCCCGCCGGCGCCGCGCGGCGTCCCGCAGATCGAGGTCACATTCGACATCGACGCCAACGGCATTCTCAACGTCTCGGCCAAGGATCTCGGCTCCGGCAAGGAGCAGAAGATTTCCATCACCGGCTCGAGCGGACTGAGCAAAGACGAAGTGGATCGCATGCAGAAGGAAGCCGAGGCCCACGCGGCCGAGGACGCCAAGGCCAAGGAAGGCGTGGAAGTGCGCAACAATGCGGACTCGCTCGCTTACCAATGCGAGAAGCAGCTCAAGGACCTGGGCGACAAGGTGGCCGGACACCTCAAAAAGGATGTCGAGGACCTCGTGACCAAGGTGCGCGATGCGCTCAAAGGCTCGGACACCGACGCAATCAAGTCGGCCGCCGACGCCCTGCAGGCGAAGTTCCAGGAAGTCAGCAGCGAACTCTACAAACAGGCCTCGGCCCAGCAGGCCCCGCCCCCGCCGCAAGGCGGCGAGGCAGCCGGTCCCGGACCGCAGGCTTCGGCCGGCGGCGCCCAGAAAGAGGGCGACGTCGTCGATGCCGAGTTCGAAATGGTGGACGAGGACAAAAAGAAATAGTCCGCACCGGAATTTGAACCCGCGCAGGCGGACGGGTGTCCGTCTGCGCATTCAACATCAACCCAACAAACCAAACGGAGGAAACACAACAACATGGCAGCCAAAGTCAAACCTATCGGCGACCGCGTGCTCGTTGAGCCGCTCGACGAAAAGGAAACGATCAAAGGCGGGATCATCATTCCCGACACCGCCAAAGAGAAGCCCCAGGAGGGCAAAATCGTCGCCGTGGGCACAGGCAAAACCGACGACAACGGAAAGAAAATCGAATTCGTTGTCAAAGCCGGAGACAAAGTGCTCTTCAGCAAATACGGCGGCACCGAAATCAAGGTGGACGACAAGTCTTACCTCATCATGCGCGAGGACGACATCCTCGGCATCCTCGGCTAACTGAAAACTGTAAACTGAATCACTGAAAACTAAATCATATGGCAGCTAAACAACTGGAATTCGATGAGGCCGCGCGGCACAGCCTGCTCCGCGGCGTCGAGAAGCTGGCAAAAGCCGTCAAGGCGACCCTCGGGCCGTCGGGACGCAATGTCATCCTCGACAAGAAATTCGGCAGCCCGACCATCACCAAGGACGGCGTCACCGTCGCCAAGGAGATCGAGCTCGAAAATCCTTACGAGAACATGGGCGCCCAGCTCGTCCGCGAAGTCGCGTCCAAGACGTCCGACATCGCCGGCGACGGCACCACCACGGCAACCGTTCTGGCCGAAGCGATCTACCGCGAAGGTCTCAAGAACGTGACCGCCGGTGCGAACCCGACATCCTTGCAGCGCGGCATCAACAAAGCCGTCGATGCGATCGTCGCCGAACTCGGAAAAATCTCGAAGAAAGTCTCCGACAGCCACGAGATCGCGCAGGTCGCGACCGTCTCGGCCAACTGGGACACCAAGATCGGCGAGATCATCGCCGACGCGATGGACAAAGTCGGCAAGGACGGCACGATCACCGTGGAGGAAGCGAAGTCGATCGAAACCACTCTCGACGTCGTCGAGGGCATGCAGTTCGACAAGGGCTATCTCTCGCCCTACTTCGTGACCAATGCGGAAGGCATGGAAGCCGTTCTTGAGAACGCCTACATCCTCATCCACGAGAAAAAGATCAGCAGCCTGAAAGACCTTCTGCCGCTGCTCGAGAAAGTCGCCAAAGGCGGCCGTCCGCTCCTCATCATTGCCGAGGACGTGGAAGGCGAAGCGCTGGCGACCCTCGTGGTCAACAAACTCCGCGGCACCCTGCAGGTGTGCGCCGTCAAAGCCCCCGGCTTCGGCGACCGCCGCAAGGCCATGCTCGAAGACATTGCCGTCCTCACCGGCGGCCGTTGCATCACCGAGGATCTCGGCATCAAACTCGAGAGCATCTCGCTCGATGACCTCGGCAAAGCCAAGCGCATCGTCGTGGAAAAAGAAGCCACCACGATCGTCGAAGGCGAAGGCAAGAGCAAAGACATCCAGGGCCGCGTCGCCCAGATCCGCCGTCAGATCGAGGAAACGACCAGCGATTACGATCGCGAGAAGCTCCAAGAGCGCCTCGCCAAGCTGGCCGGCGGTGTCGCCGTCATCAATGTCGGCGCCGCGACCGAGACCGAGATGAAGGAAAAGAAAGCCCGCGTCGAAGACGCCCTCCACGCCACCCGTGCGGCGGTCGAGGAAGGCATCGTCCCCGGCGGCGGCGTCGCCCTCATCCGCGCCCAGAAGGCGCTCGCCAACCTCAAACTCGAGGGTGACGAAGCCATCGGCGCCGGGATCGTGAACCGCGCCGTTGAGCAACCGCTCCGCACGCTCGCCGACAACGCGGGCCAGGAAGGCGCGCTCATTGTCCAAGAGGTCAAAAAGGCCAAGGGCAACGAGGGCTACAACGTCGCCACCGGCAAATACGAGGACCTCGTGAAGGCCGGCGTGGTTGACCCGACCAAGGTCACCCGCAGCGCGTTGCAAAACGCCTCGTCCATCAGCGGACTCCTCCTCACCACCGAGGCTCTCGTCACCGAGATCCCCGAGAAGGAGAAGGCCCCCGCCATGCCTCCGGGCGGCGGAATGGGCGGCATGGACTACTAAGACATCCGGCAACAGCCTGAGCTATCACACCGGGGCGGCCTCGCGGCCGTCCCGGTTTTTTTGTGCGCAGAGCGGTCCCTTGACGGATAGCGTCTGTGTGTAATTCTACATATATGGCTACCAAGACTATCGCCGTTGATGCGACCGTTCACCGCAAACTCGCCGGGCGGAAGCGGGAGAGCGAATCGTTCACCAAACTGCTCGATCGGCTGGCTAACGCCGACACCGGCCACGGCACGTGTGCCGACGCCGTGCGGGAAGCCGCCGAGATTTGGGGCAAAAGCAGCGCTAGCAAAACCGAAGCAGACAAGTTCGAGTCGATGGTCAAAGCCAACCGCAAGGCGGCGAAGTGGGATGTCGAAACGCCGTGATCTGCATCGACACGACCGTTCTGATCGACGAGTTCCGCGCGAAAGGAAATCTGTCAGCACCCGTGAATCGCGCCCTCATCGCGCACGGCGCTGAAACCCTCATCGTTCCCGCGGCTGCCGCGGGCGAATTTCTCGACGGGGCATCGACGATCTCCGAACAACGGATGCAAGAAGCACTCTTCTTGCTGCGTCGTCGGAACGTGGTGCCTGCCGGTCTCGATATCGCCGAACATTACGGCAGCATCGCCTCTGTTCTGCGCAAGGCAGGCAAACTCGTAGGTCGGTCACACAACGAAATCTGGATTGCTGCGACAGCACGATGCCACGGGGCCCGCCTGCTGACGCGGAACCCGAAAGATTTCCGCCACGTCGAGGATCTTTGTATGGTCAGCTATTGAGCGCGATTGTGGATTGCCGAGCACGCCGGGCAAGCACACAGCGCTCCAAATGGGAGGCGGCAATCGTCATCACTGGCGAGCTTGGATTTGCAACTTATCCCCAAGCCTCGCAGGGTGGCGCAGGGTCATGGCGGAGCGGATGGCAAGGCGCGAGCAGGGAGCGATGCCTCTGCGCATCGTGACTGGCGAAGCAACACCGCCAGACGCCCCGCCATGGCCCTGCCCGGGATGGTTGCGGCGCTTTCCAACCGTGGCCGCGTCGCGGCGCCCGGGACTGTATTGCGGAGGATACAGCCGCTTCGCTTGCTCCTTGCCACAAACGAAAATTATCCGCAGCGCCACCACGCCGGATTTTGGGGTAGGTTCCAGAGTCATTTGCAGCGAGGATCCCGACAGCGGCCGGAAATTAGGGCGCGACACCGTCGAAAATCCTTTTGCCTGATACATCTCCTATGCGCCTTCTGTTTTTTCTACTCGTTGCAGCTCTGGCTGCCTTGCCCGTCGCAGCCGAAGAACCGCTTTCGCGGATTGCCTTCGGTTCGTGCGCGAACCAGAACCGCGAACAACCCGTCTGGGAAGCCATCAACAAGACAAAACCCCAGCTGTTCATCTTCATGGGCGACAATGTTTATGCGGATACCGCAGAGCCGGCCGAGTTTCGCGCGTCCTATGACAAGCTTTCGGCTATCCCGGCTTTCGCCAAGCTTCGCGCGAGTTGTCCGATCATCGCCACGTGGGACGACCACGACTACGGGAAGAACGACGCCGGCGCGGAATGGGAAGGCAAGCATGCGGCCAAGACGGCGTTCATGGATTTCTTCCGCACGCCGCAGGATTCCCCGCTGCGTTCGCGCGACGGAGTTCATGACAGCTATGTTTACGGACCTGACGGCAAACGGGTGCAGGTGATCCTGCTCGACACGCGCTGGTTCCGCGGACCGCTGGAGCGGCTCGACGATGCGGACCACCGGAAGCTGAAAGCCGAACGCGGAAATTGGAACGGCCCTTATGTTCCTGCGAAGGCGAGCGACTCCACGATGCTCGGCGAAGAGCAATGGAAATGGCTGGAGGCGCAACTCAAGATCCCTGCCGAGATCCGGATTATCGTCTCGAGCATCCAGGTTATCTCCGACGAAAACGGCTGGGAGAAGTGGGGCAATCTTCCGCGCGAGCGCAAGCGCTTGCTGGACCTTGTCCGCGACAACGCGACCGGCGTGATCTTTCTTTCGGGCGACCGGCATGTGGCCGATATCTCCATGCTGCCGCCGGAGACCGATGGCGGGCCGTTCTATCCGGTCTATGACGTCACCACGAGCGGTCTCAACCAGAACGGACATTCAAAGGAACCGAACCGTTTCCGCGTCGGCACGGAATTTCCATTCGGAAAATCCAACTTCGGCCTGATCAAAATCGACTGGAAGGCCGAGGATCCCGTGATCCGTCTCGAGGTGCTCGATACGGCCGCGGAAGTCGTGCGTGAGGCGAAGACTACGCTTGGCACACTGAAGCCCTGCACCCGGTAAAAACTTTCCTCCCTAGGAAGAAGGTGGAACCCAACCCGCGCTGCGTGCGGTCTGCAATAAGGCACGGCGGCGGTGGTAGGCAGAAGCATCGAGCGACGTTAGCTGCCCCACAACCAACGAGCCCAAATCCAGCTCGCGGATGCAGTGATGAAGCAGGGCAAGGCACGCCACCGCATCGAACAATGCATCATGCCAATCCGCTCCCGGACACGTCGCGCGCACCCGGGATTCCAAACCGAGCGTGCCAACCACCGCGCCCAGCGAGTAGTCCGGCATTTCGGGCCAGACCGCGCGGCTCAGCGCCAGCGTGTCGAGCCAGGGACCGAAGCCGTGCATGGGAAAGGCACGCAGAAACCGGCGCTCCGTGCCCGCGCCGTGGGCGACGACAACCGCGCCGGACAAACGCGATTTGAATTCCGGCCAGAGTGCCGTCATGGACGGCGACCCATCCGTTTGCTCGTCGCCGATACCATGCACCTTCCGCGCGGCACGCGTCACCCGAACCGGAGGCCGAATAAAACTCCGGAACATGCAGGTGAAGCTCTCCCCTTCGGCGGGGCGCCAGACAGCCATGCCGACTTGGACGGGTTCGTCTTCCGCGCCGGCCGAAGGGCCCGTGCTCTCGAAATCCAACGCCGCCCACGCCGCCTCAAGCACCGGCGTCTCGAGCAAGCTCATCGCACATCAACCCGGAGACGCCCGCGATTTTCGCGCTCGCTCTTTGCCGCGGCACGCAACAGCTTTTCCGTCGTCACCCAATCGATGCAGCCGTCGGTGACGGACAGCCCGTAGCGCAGCTTCCTCCGGTCGGACTGCACCGGCTGGTTTCCTTCCTCGATGTAGCTCTCGAGCATCGCGCCGATGATCGACGTCCGGCCGCGGCGCCGCTGGGCGAGCACGCTGCGCCACGCCAGCGCCTGCTTGCGCGGGTTTTTGGCCGAATTGGCATGACTGCAGTCGACCATGAATCCGGGATGCAAACCTGCCGCGCGGAGACGTCGTTCGGTCTCCGCAGTGTGACGCGATTTGTAATTCGCCCCTTCGCGCCCGCCGCGCAGCACGATGTGGCTGTCGGGATTGCCCGCCGTGGTGACGACGCTGGTGCCGCCGTCCTGGTCGATGCCGAGAAAACTGTGGCACGAACGCGCGGAAAGCAGCGCGTCGAGCGCAGTCTGTATGCTGCCGTCGGTGCTGTTCTTGAATCCGACGGGCATCGAAAGACCGCTGGCCATCTCGCGGTGCGTTTGCGACTCGGTGGTGCGCGCGCCGATGGCCGCCCAACTTACGACGTCCGCGAGGTATTGCGGCACGATGGGGTCGAGAAATTCGGTCGCGGCAGGCAGCCCGAGCGCCGTGATTTCCACGAGCAGCTTGCGGGCGAGACGCAGCCCTTCCTCAAGGTTGCAGGACTCGTCCATGCGCGGATCGTTGATCAAACCCTTCCACCCCACTGTCGTGCGGGGTTTCTCGAAATAGACGCGCATGAAGATGCAGAGCGTGTCTCCAAGTTCGCGGCGCAAGGCGGCCAGCCGTCGTGCATAGTCGAGGGCGCCGGCCGGATCATGGATCGAGCACGGGCCGACCACGGCGAGAAAACGGGTGTCGCGCCCGTGCAGGATCGCCTGCGCCTCGGACCGCCCGCGTGCAACCGTCTCCAAGCTGGCCTTCGATGCGGGAAACTCCCTTTTGATCATCCGTGGGGAAACGAGCCGTTCGACGCGACTGACACGCACGTTTTCGAGCGGACGACGCGGGGTAGATGTTTTTTTGGATGCCATGACCGAGCGGAGAATGAACCCGTCATTAAGCCGCAACCCGGCCCGCCGCGCAATTCACGACTTGCGCAAAGGCTTTGCGACCAGTTCCGGACAGGGCTACTTTTCACCCATGACCGTCACGCAGGATCCCCAACCGGCCGGCTTCGGCCGCCGGCTCGAGGGCACGTTGCGCAACTTCTACCGCGCCAGGCGCGCCGGGGAGTCGCTCTTGCGGCGTGCCCTGCGCAGACCGCGCACCGTGACGGAAAGCCCCAATTTGCTGCCGCTCCTCATCAAGGTGCTGGCCGGATTCGCGCGCGTGGACGGCGAACTCCTCGAGGAGGAAATCGACTCGAGTTTGGGCTTTCTCCGCTACGACTACCCCGAGGCGGTTTACTCGGAGTTGCGGCAGCTTTTCCGCCAAGCCCTGCAGGAAAAACCCGACCTCTCCGCCATGGCGAGGGAGCTTCGGGGCAAACTGAGCGAGGACCGAAAAATCCTGCTCGGCATCCAGCTTTACGACCTCGTCCACCGTGCGGGCATGAACACGGACAACATGGCGGCCTATTACTCGTTCATGGAGCAACTGGGCACCGCATCGCAGGCCATCGACATCGTTTACCAGCTCAACAGCGACATGCCCTCGCCCCGCGGCGAGTTCTTCGAGGCGGATTCTTCTCCACTCGAGGTCATCACCTTCGGGTCGGACCCCGCGGCCGATGTGCAACTCAAGGAGCTGAGCGGCGACAACCGGCTGACCGCCTACCGCCACGGCGATCTCCTGCTGGTGAAAAACTTGTGCGACCATCCGATCTCCGTGCAGGGACGTGCGCTGCGGCCCAAGGAATTCTGCCGCGTCTATCCCGGACAGCGGCTCGCGGTGGACGAGAAAGTCCTGACCCACCAGGACCTCGTGTTCTATTTCAACGCGAAGAAAAACCTCTCGCTGGCCCACATCTTCGTCACGGTCACGAAAGACAACGAGATCCAGCTGGAAAAAAGCCGCACGCGCGACAGCTGCCTCGAAGTGCGCTTCGGACTGAAGATTCTCGTCATCGCGCTCAAAGATGTGGATGCCGAACTCAACGGTGTGCGCCTGCGCAAGGGGGCGCATGTCGAGGCGACACTCGAGGAAACGATCGTGTTCGACAACGACACGATCCTGAGCCTCAGCGACCTGCGACGCCACGCGCGCTCCTACGGCGGTCGTTTCCACTTGAAACATTCGAAGACGACCTACCTCGTCTCGAACAACCCCGCGCTGCTCGACGAGGACGACATCCTGCTCGCCCCTGGAGCCGGCGGGGAAATACTGCTCAAGATTTTCTGCGATTTCGACCGGCTGGTCGGACGCCTCGAAGTGCTGAAGAGCGACCATCCGATCATGGTGGGCGAAACACCCGTTCGCAACGACGCGCCGCTGAGCGACGGAGACACGATCCAGATCGATGCCAACCAGGCGCTGCGCTGCAATTTTTCCGAACGTCTCCTCGAGGAGGAAAGGAACGTCGTCCACCATCTCGATGTGCGCGACCTCGTTTGCCGCTTCAAAAACGGGGCACTGGGTCTGGACGGTGTGAGTTTCTCGGCCACCCGCGGCGAGATGATCTGCGTGATGGGCGCAAGCGGCTGCGGCAAGAGCAGCCTTCTCCGCGCCCTGTCCGGCCAGTTCCCGCCCGTGCGCGGCGAGGTTCTGTTCAATGGCATCTCGCTTTACGAGAATTTCGAGAGCCTCAAACAATACGTGACCTACATCCCGCAGTTCGACGCCTTCGACGAGCATCTCACCATCGGCGAGAACCTCGATTTCGCCGCCGCCATACGCTCCCCGTATCTCTCGCGCCGCGAGCGCTCACGACGAATCGACGGTAAGCTCGCGGAACTCGGCCTCAACGAGAGACGCGACAGCGTGGTGGGCGCGGCGCAGAAAAAGACTTTGAGCGGCGGGGAACGCAAACGCCTCAACATCGGCCTCGACATGATCGGATCGGCCGACATCTACCTCTTCGACGAACCCACTTCGGGCCTGTCGTCCAAGGATTCGGAGCACGTCATGGAGATCATCCGGGCCATGGCGCACAACAAGATCGTCATCGTGACGATCCACCAGCCCAGTTCGAAGATTTTCCAGATGTTCAACAAAGCGATCCTGCTCGACCGCGGGGGTCGCCTCGTGTTTTTCGGGACACCGGCGGAAATGCTTTCGTATTTCGCCGAAGCCGAGCACCAGCAGCACTTCGGCACTCCTCTCGGGGGCTGCCCGGCATGCGGGACCACGCGCCCGGAGTTTGTCTTCGATGTGCTCGAGACGCCGCTGCGCGACCTCGGAGGTGACGTGATCTACGAGGAAAACGACCGCGGACAACTCGTGCCCGTGCGCCGCTATTCGCCGGATTTCTGGCGCGACAAATACGAGGCTTGGCGCCTGATGCGCGATGTGCGGCAGCCGTCCGCCGAACCGCCTTCGCCCGACACCTCCGGCGTGCTGGCGGAGCCCCGCCGCTCGTGGCGCACGGCGATCCGCGACGAATTTCTTCAATTCAGGACGCTGCTTTTCCGGGCATTCATCAGCAAGCTCCGCAATCGCGGGAATCTGATCACCACCATGATCGAAGCGCCTGCGCTCGCCGCGCTCATCGGCTCGGTCCTGCGCTACACCGAGGAAGGCACCTACGACTTCGCATCCTCGTTCCACATCCCCACCTATCTTTTCCTGTCGCTGGTCGTGGCGATGTTCCTCGGCCTGACCAACAGCGTGGACGACATCATCCACGACCGGCCCGTGCTGCAGCGCGAGCGCAACCTCAACGTGCGGCTGGGATGGTATATACTCGCCAAAGTTCTGACGCTTTCGGTGTTCGCCGTCATCCAGTGCGTCCTGTTCATCCTCATCGGCAATTACATCCTCGAGGTCCGCGGGATGTTCTGGATTTTTCTCGCCGCGATGGTTCTGACGGCGGTGAGCGGCATCGCCATAGGACTTCTCATCTCGAGCCTGGCCAACGAGGGCAAAACGGCGGTCAACATCATCCCCATCGTCCTGATCCCGCAGATCATCCTCGGCGGCGCGCTGATCAAATACGAGGAGATGAACAAGAACCTCGACTTCGTCTATTCGATCAGCCGCTGGTTTTCCCAGAACCCCGATGCAGCGGAGCCGCGCAGCAATCTGCAGGTGCCGCTTATCTGCGAGTTCATGCCCATGCGCTGGTCTTACGAGGCGCTTGTCTATGCCCAGGCCAAGCTCAATCCGCTGACCGGACGCCAGGAGCAAATCCAGCAGCAAATCAATGCTCTGGCCAAGACCCCCGATCTCGACGAGGCGGGGCGGGAACGCCTCGAGGATCTCAAGGAACTGCTCGCCTCGCTTTCCGGTCTGCATTCGTCCGATGCACGCGGAGTGCAAAAGCGAATGAAGGAAATGGACCGCACGATCAAAGGCGGCGCGCTGAGTCCCGCGTTGCTCGAACCCGGGCCGGCCGGGGTGACCGCGGAGCGCCTGTTCGTCAACCAGAAGGTGACGGACCTCGTCAACAAGGCGGAGATGGAGCAGAGCGATTACCGCGAAAGCCGCTTCCTCAATGTTTTCTTCGGTCCCGAAAAGCGCTACTTCGGCATCCAGGCGGGCGTGCTCGCTTTCAACTTCTGGGTTCTCCTGGTTTCATCGCTCGCCATGTTCCAAGCCCTCTATTTCATCCTGCGCCACCAACTGAAGACGCGGATTTCATGATGCCGCTGGAGGACAATTTTTCGGACATCGTCGGCAAGGCGCTTCGCGGGCTTGCGATGTCGGAGGCAGACGCGGCAGCGGCGGCCGGAATTTCCGCCGACGAAGTGCGCAATCTGCTCGATGGGGAATTCGACGAAACCACGGTGCAGGCTTTGGCCCCGGTGCTCGGGCTTGAGGCGGCTTCCCTTGCCCGCATCGCGCGCGGTGCATTCGCACCGCAAGCCGCCCCCCCGCCCTGGCTGGTCTCCGTGACCACAGACTTCGGGGGAATGACCGTCAATGCCTACGTGGTCTGGGACCTCGAGACGCGGCACGCCGCCATCTTCGACACGGGTGCCGATGCCGGTCCGCTGCTCGACGTCGTGAAACGCAACGAACTGGAGGTGGTCGCCATTTTTCTCACGCACAGCCACGCCGACCACATCGGCGCACTGGCCCGCCTGCAAAAGGCGGTCGGCGCGGAGGCCTGGTCTTCGGAGCTCGAGCCGGTGCCCGGAACCAAACGCTTCCGCCCGGGTGATTTGTTCAATGCCGGACGACACTTCATCCGCACGCGACTGACCTGCGGCCACAGCCCAGGCGGGACCACATTCCTTATCGAGGGCCAAGTCGTGAAAGTCGCCATTGTCGGGGATGCGCTCTTCGCAGGTTCGATCGGGGGCGTGCGCGGCGACTACACCGCCGCGCTCGAGCACATTCGGCGTGAAATTTTTACTCTGCCGGACGACACGATCATCTGTCCGGGACACGGACCGATGACCACCGTCGGCCAGGAAAAGACGGGAAATCCTTTTTTCGCATGAGCGCGCAGGAACAGCCGAAGCTTCGCGAACTCAAAGCGCGGTCGCAAAAACTCAAACCGGTCATCCACGTCGGTCATGATGGCATTTCGGCGCCATTGGTAGCGGCGCTCGGCCAAGCACTCTCAGATCACGGGTTGGTCAAGGTGCGTTTCACGGACCACAAGGAAGATCGCAAGCAGCTTGCCGCGGAACTCGCCGCAGCTTCCGGCTCGCGGATCGTTCTGCAGGTGGGCCACACGGTGACGCTCTACCGTCAGCCGGCAGCTTGACTGCAAGGTGGGCGCCTCAGCGGTTGGTATCCTCGCGCACTTCCTGAATGTAGCTCACCGCCACCAGAGCGCTTGTCACCGTGGTCTGGTCGAGCAGGTGGCGCATATCGACAAATTCGCCCGATTCCACCACGCGACGCATCTCAACATCCACGTCATGCGTCCCGCCCGGAGGCGGCGCACCGCGGAAGAACACCGCATGGTTGTGCAGCACCTCGGTCTGCGTCCCTTTGTTGGCGGGATTGACGTAAAACATTCGTCGCAAGCAAGCCTCATCGATCCCTGAACGATCGGCTGTCAGATCCTCCCCAGCACCGCAAATCAGCGCGGTGGTTCCTTGGTTGCGCGGTGTCTTGTCCGACTCGAACCAATGCGGAAAATTCGAAGGATCGGTGATCGGCTTGCCGTTGGACGGACGATTCGAGAGCAGCGGCGACTTCGTGACGCCCGCGCCAAAGGCCTCGTGGATCTCCGCGCGCATGGCGATTCCGAGAACACCGCGAAAATCCGCACGGCGCTCGCGGGCCAGATCGAAAAACGAGCGGTAGATGTCCCGCACCGTCGCCGGCCGCCCCTCGGGCGCGTTGAATTCCACGAACTCGTTGAAGCCGCCGCGAAGGCTGGCGTTGAAGCCCGTCTGCAGGACAACCTCGGTCGAAGCCTTGCGAGGAATCATGTAATCCGGCGTGTCGTTGCCGTCGGTCGGCAGCCACACCATCGTTCCGGCCACCATCAGGGCCTCTCCCATCACCGGAAGATAATCCGCCGGGGTCGCGCCCAGCGCGCCGAGGCCGAGCGAGTATTCGGTCTCGAAGAACGGCTTTCCGGCGACAAGTTGCTCCGTGATCGCGCAGTCAATGACATTGGCGATGTCGCCAAGGATGTCGATGGTCCCGGCGCCGGTGCCGACCCGATAAAACGCGAATCTTCCGTGCTTTGTCTCCGCGGTCTCCCGCACCCCTCCGGCACCCCCGCCAGAATCACGCAGCCCGCCCACGGCATCCTGCACGGTCCCGAACACGGCAATGAGGCCCGACAATCCGGACATTTCCAGCACGGAAGCGCAGAACGGCTGGAGATTAGCGACCGCAAGCGCACCCCCACGGGCGGCGATGGATTTTAGCAAGCCGAGCAACACGCGGACCCCGGCGCTACTCAGGTAGGAAAGATCGCTGCAGTCGAGGATCACCCGGTCATGAAATGGCGCATCGGCGAAGACCTGTGCCGCCTCTTTGGACCCATGGCCGTCGAGGCGACCTTCCAGTCTCGCCACACCGATCCCCGACTCCTCGCTCCAGCTGATCTTCATGACGCGAGTTTCTTGCGCAGGGTGAGCACATTCCACTCGCCGTCACGCTCGTAGGTCTGGCTGTCGGTCAGCTTCTTGCAGAAATGGATGCCCAGTCCGCCGATCGGACGTTCCTCCGCCGGCAAAGTGGTGTCGGGATCTTCCCTCAGCAAAGGATTGTATTCCCGGCCGCGATCGCGGATGCGCATCACAAGCTCTCCGTCGTCCGAGGACAGCTCGACCGTCGCCGCGTGCTGGCCTGCGGGAACCGCACCGTAGTCGATCACATTGGTGACAAGCTCTTCGACCACGATCTGCAGGGCGAAAAGATCCTTGTCCGACAAACCGGCCTCTGCCGCAAAACCAGCCGTGAACGGCTCGAGCTTGGCCAACTCCGCGCGATCGGAAAGAAATTCGGCGATGGCTTTCACGGAAAACAAAGTTCGACCAATGACACGTCGTCGTCGAAAGCCGGCTGGCTGTTGAGATTGCGCAGTTGGTCCATGATCGATGGGACGGCACCTTGATGCGGCGCGCGCGAAAGCAGTTCCCGCAATGCGCCGTGGCCCATCATCGTGCCGTCGTGCCGCAGGATCTCGTAGGCGCCATCGCTGAATACAAAGAGGCGGCTTGCGGGCGGTATCACCACTTCGACCGAGCCGAATTTCATCCCGGGACAAGCCCCGATCACCGGTCCCTTGGCGGCGAGGATCTCGGTTGTTCCGTCGGCCCGCACCAGAACGGCAGGCGGATGCCCGCCGGCGGCAAAACGCATGGCCCGCGTGACAGGATCATAGATGCCGCACCACGCGGTGAAGAACATCTCCCCGTGTTTTTCCATGGGGAAGGCAGCATTCAACCCTGCGAGCACCGCACCGGGATCGCGGAAATCGACCCCGGGCAGCGATTCGGCGCGGATCACGTTGAGCACGCTGATGGAAAGCAATGCGGCGCCGACGCCGTGACCGCAGACGTCGAGCAGGCAGATGCCGAATTTTCCGTCCGGCGCCGGACCGTAATCGAACGCATCTCCTCCGAGTGAGGAGGACGGAAGAAACTCCCATTCGGCGCGCACGGCCCCGTCTTTCAAAGGCGCGGGTAAAACGCTTTGCACGTAGGCCGCAGCCTCCGAAAGTTCGGCCGCCAACTTCTCCTGGCTTTCCTTGAGGGCGGTGAAAGCCGCCTGTTCGGCATCACGGAGCCTCTTGCGGTCGAGCGATGCACCGATCCTCGCGCGGAGCAAAACGGGATTGAAAGGCTTGGGGAGATAATCCTCGGCGCCGAGTTCAATGCATTGCACGACACTTTCGATCTGGTCGAGGGCCGAAATCATGATCACCGGAATGTGCCGCAGTTTTTCGTCCGTTTTGATGCGACGAAGCACCTCGCGTCCGTCCATCCCCGGCATCATGATATCGAGCAGCACGAGGTCGAAAGACTCTGCATCCAACCGCGCCAACGCGGTCTCACCGTCGTGCATCGAAACGCAGCTGTGCCCTTCTTTTTCGAGCCGCCGCTGCAGAACCGTGCAATTTTCCGGTTGGTCATCGACGATGAGGATGCGTGCGGCCAGAGCGGCGGGCGCCACGACATCCGCGTCCATGGCGACAGGGGCGCCGCTGCCGGAGGCGCTTGCAGCGGCGCCATGCCCGGCGCTGATTTTTTCCGCCGGATTTCCCACCACGGCGATGCGTCCGGGTTGGATTTCCCGCGTGATCAGTTCCGCCAGTCCTCGCGCCGCGCGTCCGATTTTCTCCAAGTCTTCGCGCGTCCGAGCGTGCGCCTCGCCTTCGAGGTCCTCGGCGACGAGTTCGGAATAACCGATGATTTGGTTTAACGGCGTGCGCAGGTCGTGGCGCAAGGCGGCCACAGCTTCGTCGCCGTATGCGGGCGTCTCAGACATTCGGAATGAACTTGGCGATTTTCTCGAGGAGGCGCGGCAATTCGATCGGCTTGGTGTCGTAGTCGTCGCAGCCCGCGGCCATTGCTTTTTCCCGGTCGCCTTCCATTGCGTGCGCAGTCAGGGCAATGACGGGTATCTTCGCCAACTCGGAATCGTCCTTGATGGTGCGGGTCGCCGTCCATCCGTCCATCACCGGCAGACTCATGTCCATCAGGATGAGATCCGGTCGCTCGCTGCGCGCCATATCGACGCCCTGCTGCCCGTCCACGGCCATCACGATGGCGAAACCCCGCCGTTCGAGTCGGCGCGAGAGCATGTCGCGGTTCAATTCGTTGTCTTCAACAAGGAGGATTTTGGCCATGAATCAAGTATTGCCTAATCTGCTGCGGATGGCATCGAGCAAATTCTCCCTCTGCCCTGCGCCCTTGCGGAGCGTTCCCATCACGCGCCCCGAAAGCTCCTCACGTTCCGCGGGAGTAAGATCCTTGGCCGTGAGAACCACTACGGGAATGGCGGCGAAGTCCGGACCTTCCATGCGAAGGGCATCCAAGAAGGCAAAGCCGTCCATCTCCGGCATCATCAGGTCGAGCACGATGAGGGAAGGCCTCGCGGCGTGGACCATCGACAATGCCTCGCGTCCGTTACGGGCGTGCCGGCACTTTCTGCCATCGGCTTCCAAGGTCCTTCGGACGATGT
This sequence comes from Chthoniobacterales bacterium, assembly GCA_018883245.1. Lineage (NCBI taxonomy): Bacteria > Pseudomonadati > Verrucomicrobiota > Spartobacteria > Chthoniobacterales > Chthoniobacterales bacterium. The sequence goes on along the minus strand of VEQL01000037.1, from coordinate 9,509 downwards.
CCGCAGACATCGGGTCGTCCTCGACGATAAGAATGTCCTCCGTTTTGTCACCCACGCAACGCGAGACCGCCTGCAACACACGCGACTTGTCGATCGGCTTCGCAAGGTAGTCGGTCGCACCGAGGGCGAAACCCATGGGCCGATCCTCGACCATGGTGAGCATGACAACGGGAATATCCGCCGTCGCCGGGTCGGCCTTGAGCGCGGACAACACCGCCCATCCATCCATGCTGGGCATCATCACATCGAGAGTGATCAGGTCCGGTCGCCGCTCTTTTGCTTTGGCGATACCGGCCGGGCCGTTGGCGGCTGCAACCACGCTGTAGCCTTCCTTCTCGAGCATGCGACGAAGGAGGTCGCGGGAATTCGAATCGTCGTCGATGACGAGCAATGTCCCTCGTCCGCCGCCCGGGGTGGCCTCGCCCGCGGGCTCGGCGGGGAGCGGCTGCTCCTCGGTTGCCGGCGGGGTCGGCTCCTTGGCCTCGAGCGGGAGGATCGCAGTAAACGTGCTGCCTTTGCCCGGAGAGCTTTCGACCGTGATGTCGCCCCCGAGCATGCGGCAGAATTTTCTGCTGATTGCCAAGCCGAGACCCGTGCCGCCGTATTTGCGCGTGGTCGAGGCGTCCGCCTGCACGAATTCGGAAAAAAGTTTTTCCATCTGGTGCGGCTCCATGCCGATGCCCGTGTCCGTCACCGCGAAGGAAACCATGCCGTCCGCGCGCTTCGCGACTTCAAGCGTGATTTTGCCGCCCTCGGTGAATTTGCAGGCATTGCTCAGCAGATTGAACAACGTCTGGCGGAGCTTCGTGATATCGGTGCGCATGGATCCCGCATCCGGCGGGCACTTCAACTCGAAGGTGTTCCGGTTTTTCGCGACCAGCGGCTCGATTGTTGTGGCCACGTCGCGCACAGATTGCCCGATATTCACCGGCTCGAGAAACACCGTCATGCGTCCGGCCTCGATTTTCGAGAGGTCGAGAATGTCGTTGATAAGCTGCAGCAGGTGTTTCGCCGAGGAGAGGATTTTGTTCAAATCCGCCTGCATCCATTTTTCCCCGGTGTCCTCGGCCTCCTCGAGCAGCATCTCGCTGTAGCCGATGATCGCGTTCATCGGCGTGCGCAGCTCGTGACTCATGTTTGCAAGGAATGCGCTTTTGGTTTTGTTCGCTTCCTGAGCCGCCTCTCGCGCCTCATCGGCGTCCTCGACCGCTTTCTTCAATTCCGTCGTGCGCTCAGCCACCGTCTTTTCGAGATTGGCGTTCCATGCGGCGAGACTCTGCTCGCGCTGGCGGATTTCATCGGCCATGCGGACGAAAGCACGCCCGAGGTCGCCGACCTCGTCCCCCCGTCGCAGCAGGGGCACCAGAGCTTTCGGATCGTGGTGCCCGGCTTCGATCTCGGCAGCCGCATGCGTGAGTTGCTGGAGCGGCGCAGCCACACGCCGCGCCACGAGCGACACCACGCCGACGAGCAGGAGAAGACCGCCGATGCCCACGGCTGCCGAACGCCAGGCCAGTTGGCGCAGGGGCGCCATGACATCGTGGTAAGGCACATCCAAGACCACCTTCCATCCGGTCGGTTGCACGAGCGCCCAGTAGACGATGCGGCGCCCCGCACCCTTCCCGTATTCCGCGAATCCCGACGGGGCCGACATGATCTGTGCTCCCGCCGCAAGGTCGATCACCTTCGCGCCGGGCGCATCCGGCCCGATCATCAAGGAAGAATCAGGGTGCGAAATAACCGTGCCCCCGGCACTCACCAAATAGGCGAAATCGCTCTCGGCTCCAATTTGCTGCGCGAGGTCCACATCAACCCTTTTCATCATCGTCTTGATCTCATCCAGAGCGATGTCGATGCCCGCGATACCGATGAACCGCCCGGCGTCGTCGATGATCGGCGCGCTCACCGTGAGCATCGTCACTTTCGACCCGTCCACGTCGAAATAAGGCTCCGTCACAAATACCCGCCCCGACTTCTTCGCGCCCCAATACCACGCGGCAGCCGGAATATCGCGATCGTAAGGAGCCGTGTTGACTGTGCGCTCCGGATAATTGCGCCGGTCGATCCACGGCATCGACATGGGATCGCGAAAGTCCACGCCCTCGAATGTGTAGAAAACCCCGAAAACCTCCTCCGGCGGGAAGCAGTTGATGAGGCGCCGGAGACGGTCGAGCACATTGTCCGGCGGCTTCGGACCACGTATGGCCTGCTCGGCCGCCATCGTGGTGACCACACCCGTGACGCGAGAGATCAGCCCGCCGATCTCAGCTGCATGCAACTCCACTTCCCTGAGCGCTTCGTTGTTCGTCTGTCGGATGACCTGCCGGCGCCCCGCCGTGTAGGAAAGAAGCACCAGAACCACCAGAACGGCACCCGCCGTGAGAGCCGTCCAGATGGAAAGCTGGCCCGCGAGGGTGTTCAGACCGAAAAACCGGCGCATAGAGCGCACCTTTCCTATCTCCGAACAGGCCACGCGGCAATGTCATTGGCACGGAGAAAATCCTTGCTGGCGCGCAGCCGCGGGCCTCAGATTCGGCCCATGCATTGCTCTTTCGTCACCGACTCGGACGTCCTTGTCGCCTGCCCCGCAGGCCGCATCGACACCACAACCTACAACGATTTCAAGAATCTGCTGAACGGCGAACTGGACAAAACCGGGGCCAAACATCTCGTCATCGATCTTTCCGGTCTTGAATATGTGAGCAGCGCCGGCTTCCGCGAATTCTTCCTCGCCGGACGCCGCATGAGCCGCGACGGAGGCACCCTTTCGGTCTGCTCCTTTCAACCGCAGGTGAAAGAGCTTTTCGACATCGCGCAATTCATGACCGCCTATGCGGTTCACGACACGCGCGAAGCAGCGGTCGCCGCAGCCAAAGCCGCACGATGAAAATCACCCGCAAGCCTCGCGGCGAGGCGACAGTCCTCGCCCTCGAGGGCAAACTCAACCAAGCGAGCGCCGATGCGCTCCACTCCGCCGCGATGGAAATCGCCGGTGATGCCGACTGCAAACTTCTTGTCATCGACATGGGCGGCGTGGATTTCATCGCCAGCGTGGGCATACGCTCGCTTATCCGTCCCTCCCAATCCATGGCCATGCGCGGCGGAAAACTCGCCGTGGCAAACCTGAATCCCCAGATCGACGAATTTTTCCGCCTAACCGGACTCGACCAGATGTTCCGCGTCTTCACGACCGTGGAAGAAGCCGTCGGCGACACGGCCTCCTGAAAAATGCCGGCGGAGGGGGTCGAACCCACACTCCCTTGCGGGAAACGGATTTTGAGTCCGTCGCGTCTGCCAGTTCCGCCACGCCGGCTTGAGAAGCAGCGATAAATAGCTTACGCCGGGTTCCCTGACAACCATCAGGATTCGTTTTGTGCCTTTGGAGCACGGTTCACCGCGCAGGAAACATGCGGCACCGTGCCGCCCCGGACGGTCCGCAGAAGCACAAAAAAGCAGCTCTGCGTGTCACGGCGGGAGTTATCGAAAAGCTCGCGGCGCAAATATCCTCGGCGAATTTCCGCCGGTTAACGCACGACACGCGCGCTGCCGCCCTTCATCAATTTCTCCACTTCCTTGCGCGTGGCCATGGAAGTGTCGCCCGGCGTGGTCGAGGCCAACGCACCGTGGGCCGCGCCGTAATCGACGGCGAGTTGCGGATCGTTGTGCTCGAGGAATCCGAAAGCCAACCCACTGGCGAAGCTGTCTCCCCCGCCCACGCGGTCAAGGATGTCGAGACCCGGGTATTTGCGACTCTCGTAGAACTTGCCATCATGCCAGCAGATCGCGCTCCAGTCGTTCTTGCTCGCGGTGATGACCCCGCGGAGCGTCGTCGCCGCTACTTTGAAGTTTTTATATTCCTTCACCGCGGCTTCGATCATGTGCTTGAAAGCGTCCGTTTCGATGTTGCTCAGGTTGTGATCGATTCCTTCAACCTCGAAACCAAGCGAGGCGGTGAAGTCCTCCTCGTTGCCGATCATCACATCGACGTATTTGGCGATCTCGCGATTCACTTCGCGCGCCTTGGACTGTCCGCCGATCGACTTCCAGAGCGACGGCCGGTAATTGAGGTCGTAGCTCACGATCGTCCCGTATTTTTTGGCGGCCTGCACCGCCTCGATGGTCAGGTCCGCGGCGGATTCTGACAGCGCGGCAAAAATACCGCCGGTATGGAACCACCGCGCTCCGAGTTTGCCGAAAATGTGATCCCAATCGAAGTCACCGCGCTTGAGTTGCGATGCCGCGGTGTGCCCGCGATCGGGCACGCCGACCGCACCGCGCACGCCGAATCCGCGCTCGGTGAAATTGAGACCATTGCGGACGGAGCGGCCGATGCCGTCATCCTCGCGCCACTTGATGAACGCGGTATCCACACCACCCTGCATAATGAAATCCTCGATCAGGTGACCGACCTCGTTGTCCACGAACGCCGTGCAGACGGCCGTCTTCAGGCCGAAGCACTTCCGAAGTCCGCGGGAAGTGTTGTATTCGCCGCCCCCCTCCCACGCGGTAAACTGGCGGGCGGTGCGCACGCGACCCTCGCCGGGATCAAGGCGAAGCATTACCTCGCCGAGCGAAATCTGGTCGTAGTGGCATTCGGATTTGTTGCGGAGCGGGAGTGACATGATGTTCCTATTTGCGGTTAGAAATTTTCTACCAGGGATTTGTTCGGATCGGCCATCGGTATGGCCATCGCGATGCGGTGCGGCAGGAAGAAGAATCTCGGTCGTGGGGCGGGCACTGCTTCCATTGACGATTTCCGGGGCAATCCGACGAAATAATTACGCCCAGCAGCTGATCAGAAGCGATACAAAATTCCGACCGACCGACGCAGACGGCGAGCTTTCTCTTCCCGAGTCCGAATCCACCCACGGCCTGCCCGATAACAGGATGAACTCCATGCGGCATGCGCCGGGTCCCACGACTGCGCCTCTTCGCGATACCGGCAAGAAAGGCTTGCAGCAAAAATTCCATTCATCGCTCGCCGTTGACCGTCCGATCGCACGCGAACAAACTACCTTGGCAACGTCCTTCACCCAATGAAGCAACAACTCAAAAGCATCTCGGTGCTCCAATCGAGCAAGGTGGTTGCCGCCCTCTATGCGGTCATCGGAATTTTCTACGCACTGGTCGGGATTCCTCTCCTGATCGGCGCCATCTTGGCAGGCAAGAAGGAACTCATGGCCATGGGTGTCATGTTTCTTCTCATGCCCGTTTTCACCGCCCTCGCCGGATTCGTCTTCTTCGCCATTTTTGCGGCAATCTACAATCTGCTGGCCCGCTGGCTCGGCGGCATCGAGGTTGAAATAGTTCCGTCAAAATAGCACCGCATTGAAAAACATTCGCCCCCTCCTCGCCCTGTTGGCGACTATGCTCGCCGGCAATACCGTCATGGCCACGGAAACCCCCGACTACAAAGTTCTCACCCGGGACGGAGCGTTCGAAGTGCGCGAGTATCCTGCACTCACGACGGTCCGCACCTCTGCGGGCAACGGCGATTTCATGCGCTTGTTCCGCTACATCTCCGGCGAGAACGAAGCGCAGCAAAAAATCGCCATGACAGCGCCCGTGCTCATGACAAGCGAGGGGGAAAAGTCGGCGATGAGTTTCATCGTGCCGCGCAGCGTGGCGGCCGGAAAAGTTCCATCGCCGAAGGACGAGGCGGTGACAACGGGCACCGTTCCTGCCGGGCGTTTCGCTGTTTACCGTTATTCGGGGCGCCGCAACGACGCCAACGAGAAGCAGGCTCTGGAGGCGCTTCGGGCATGGGTCGACAAACACAGGCTCGAAATCACCGGGTCTCCACTCTTCGGATACTATGACCCGCCCTGGACTCTGCCTTTCCTGCGTCGCAACGAAGTGATGCTTCCGGTTGCAGGGCCCCAGCCTTGAGCAGGCTGCCGACCTTCGCTTAGTCTGCCAGCCTTATGGGACGCCAATGGTTGCTGGCCAAACGCGAAGTCGCCTCCTTGCGCAAGTCGCAGGCGACGGGAAAGTTCATCCGCGAAATCACCATCGCCGCAAGACACGGGGGCGCGGACCCCTCGACGAATTCCCGACTGGCTGCCGCGTTGGAAAAAGCGCGCAAGGAAAGCGTGCCCAAGGACGCCATCGAGCGCGCTGTTGCCAAGGGAGCCGGCACCGGCGGCGACAAAACGGCACTCGAACACGTGACATTTGAAGGCTACGCGCCTCATAAAGTTCCGGTCATCGTCGAGGTCTTCACGGACAACAACAACCGCACCGCGCCGGAAATCCGCGTGCTCTTCAAAAAAGGCCAACTCGGCGCTTCGGGGAGCAACAAATTCCTCTTCGATAATGTCGGACTTGTCGAAGCCCATACAGCGAACACCGGCACGGACATCGAGGAAGCAGCCATCGAGGCGGGCGCGAACGAAGTGGAACCTCTCGCCCACGCTCAGAACGACGACATTCCCGAGGGTGCGTGCGGAGCGCGCTTCATCACCGATCGCGCAAATACACACACCGTGGCGAAATGGCTCGGAGAGCACGGCTGGACGATCGTGACAAGCGAACTCGGCTACGTGCCGAAGCAGTTCCCGGAACTCGCCGATGACCAGCGCGCCGAGGTGGGCGCATTTCTGCAAGCCCTCGACGACCACGACGACGTCCATCGCGTCTGGGCCGCGGTGAAATAATTCACCTCATTGGTCATGCATCCTGCCGTTCATGGCAGCGCCGGCGGTTGGTAGATGACCTGGTAAAAACCCTTGTCCGTTGCCACCGGCAAATCAAACACAGCCGAGGTTCCGCCGTTGGTAATGATCAAGGGGCTGGTGGATGCAGCCTGCTCCAGATCGCTCCACGCCTTGAGAACATAGGTTCCGTTCGTCACTGCAGGAGAAATTTCCAACGTCGCCATGTTATTGCCGACACCAAGCAGCGCAGCCTTCAGCGCGGAGTTCGCATTGTTCGGTTCCGTGCCCAGAAAATATTCGGCATGGTTGTTGACGCCGTCGCCATCGGCATCCGATCCCGCCGATGAGGCCGGCCGGCTCTCCCACGAAGCCCCGAAATTTTGCAAGCGCCATGCGTCGAAACTTGAAAGCTGGATGCTTAGCGTGCCCGTGGCTTCGCCCCGGTAGTTTTGGTCCGACACAACCGCCTGCACCTCGTAACTTCCAGTCGCGGATGGCGGTTGAGAAGCGCCGCTGTAAGTCAGAGACACCGGCAACCCCTCGGGATCTGTCGATGCCAGGACAGCTTTGGGCGTTCCGTCATAAAGTTGCGCGAACCCCGCAAGCGTGATGTTGGCAAGGGCCTTGTCCACGGTGAAAGAGTAAGGTGCGGCTCCGGCCGTCGCCGCGTTTGTGTCACAGGCAAAACCATCGGCATTGACGGCATAGTAGGAATAAGTGGTGCGCGCGCCGGAGTCGAAGTCGAGCTGCAGGAAATAATCCGAAACGCCGGCAGGAGCGTTGCTGATCACGGCTTTCCAGAACTGGTAGTCGCCGTTGTTGGCGTGCCACGAAAGCGCGTTCGACGACCACGATGCGGATGGCGAGGAGCGGTAAAAGAGCCAGCCGCCGGTCTGATTGACGAGCCCGCTCGTATTGATCCCGTTGGTGTTGTTGAATTTTTTGACGCCGGAATAGATCGTGATGCTGTTGGAATAGACGGGACTGCCCGGCGTGCGCATCGGAGAATTGAGCAGCGGCTCTGTGTAGGCCGGACGATGCCAGACAAGCGCCTGGGGCAGCGTATTCGGGTCTGCCGCAGGCAGCAGCTTGGCCAAATTGAGGCGTCCGCCTGTGACGCAAAGTCCGCTCAGGGAGGGAATGACATCGACCGCATTGGTATTGATGACACGGGCCACCCGCTGGGCAACCGTGTCGTTCGGATATTCGGCGATAAGAAGGGCGACTGCCCCGGCAACAACCGGCGCGGCGAAAGAAGTGCCCTGCCCCGACGTGTAACCAGAGTCGCTGGTGCCGGAGATGGTGGTGGACCACATTTCCACCCCGGGCGCCATCAAATCGACCGACGTGGCGCCGTAGTTTGAAAAGGACGCTTTGCCATCGTTCCGGTCTGTGGCACCAACGGCAATGATGTTGTTCAAAGCATAAGCCTGTCGAAACAGGAAAGTCTGTGACACGTATTCCGTGTAACTGGCCGGATAGAAAGGCGTGCTGTCGTTGTTTGTCCCATCGTTTCCCGCCGCCGCCACAAAAACTATTCCGGCTTGCTGCGCGCGGTAAATGGCAGCCGCCTCCGTGTTACCAGAAGCGAGGCTCCCGTAGCTCGCACTGATGACTTTGGCGCCCTTGGCGATGGCGTAGTCGATGCACTGGATGTTGTCGGAAGTCGATCCTGTGCCATCTAAGAATCGCAGCGCCATGATTTGGACGCCGGTCCAAGCCACGCCGCTGACGCCGAGGCCGTTGTTGCCGACCGCTCCGATGAGCCCGGCGCAGTGGGTGCCATGACTGGCCGTAGTCATGGGATCCCCGTCTCCTCCTAAGTAATCCGCCCCATACACATCATCGACCAGGCCGTTCCCGTCATTATCGAGGCCGTCAGCGGGAGTTTCCCCGGGATTCGTCCACATGTTCGCGGCCAAATCCTCGTGTGTGTAGCGGACGCCGGAATCGATGACAGCGACAATGACCTTGTTCGTGGAGCCGTAGGCGGCGGAGGTTCGCCGATCCCAAGCGCGGGGAGCCCTGATATCCTTGTCGATCTGGTTATTGTTGAAGAGATGCCATTGGCTGAAATCAGCCACACGGGGGTCGTTGGGTATGCGCATCGGTCGCACCAGAAAGTTCGGCTCCGCATACTCGGCAATTTGCGTTTGCTGCAGAGCCTCCACGGCATCCGGGACGGCCTCCAGCCGCGGAGGCAAGTCGGCAAGCCAAGTTCCCTCAGCGAAGGGCTCTTGGGCCAAGACTCCGCCAACCAGCTTCACCGCCGCCTGCAAAGACTCCCGAGTTGCACCGTCGGAGAGCCTCACGATCACCTGGTTTCCGACCATCTCTACCCGCCGAAGAACGCGCGGCGGAGATGAACCGTCGATCTCTTCCTCGACACGAACAAGGGAATGCTTGCCGGATGCCGACCAAAGCGATGCACGCATCTGCAATCCGGGTTTCCCGGGACAGGGCTCGAGAGACCAATCCAAAAGCTTCCACTCGGGATTTTCTTTCGGCGGAAGCGGACGCAGCGCATCGGCATCGGCTGCGGACGAGAGCATCTGATTGTTTGCGGCCACGATCGAAGTAGAACCGGCCGGCATTTGGGACGCTGAAGCAACCGCGTTCGGCGCCGCAAGATCCGGGGTCGGTTTCGCGACCGGAACAGGCAAACCCACGGATGCAGAATGAGGGAAGCGGTCGGGCAAAAAGCGCATCGTCAAAACCGCCGCCAAAATCATCGGCACTGCCAGCCACAGGTATTTGCGCGGTTTCATTTGGAAGGATTCGGACCGAAGTTCGGTTGATGAGTTTCGGACTTACAAGCCTTCGATTCCAATTCTTAACAAGAGGTGCACGTTG
>VEQL01000036.1 GCA_018883245.1 Chthoniobacterales bacterium | reverse complement strand
ACCCGAGTTCGCTCGCTATGTCGTCTTCAAAGGCTCGATCGCCGTCAACGGCGTCAGCCTCACGGTGGCCGCCGCCGATGACACCGTTTTTTCCGTTTGGATCATCCCCCACACCCTCGAGGCAACCAACCTCGGCGACCTCGAACCGGGCGACATCGTAAACCTCGAGTTCGATATCCTGGCGAAATACGTCGAACGCCTGCTCGCAGCGCGCGCCTGATCGCGGCAACCGCTCACGCCTGTCCGATAGGCCGGCCCTCGGGGGCAAAACGTGCCACCGGTTGCTGGCGGGCCAGATGCCATGCAAACAGCTTCATCACCAGCAGATGGATCGGCGCTTGGGTCAGACGGTAAAACCACCACGGCAGCGACGGACGGTAGTTGAAGATCGCCGCCAGCACGCTGCGCCGGTCGGGACTTTCGCGGAATTCGAGGCGCGCCGGCGCCCGACCGTCGGAGGCGTCCGCCTCGCGGGCGAGGAGTCCTCCGGTGATGTAATAAAGCGGACGATCCGGGGATGACCGGTCCTGCGAATAACGCAACTCGAGCAACGCTCGCGGGAAACCCGTGAGACGGAACGCCAAATTCAAATGCTCGTCCACGGTGACCCGCAATACGTAGCGGAAAAGCAGGGGCAGCCATCTTGCATACTCGCGCGCCACCCAAATGGCGTCGCGTCCGGGCGGCAGCGGCAGACGCTGGATCGAACACACATAGCGCCCCTGCCCCGCTTGAGTGTGACGGCGGCGCAAGTGGGCCTCGACCTCGGGCGATTCCTGTTCTCCGCGCAAAGTGGCTTCGAGAGCCTCGTCGAATGTCTGCGGAATGATCCCCGCACGTTCCTGCATCGTCGGCGAATGGGCCACCATCGCATGGCGCAAGCTCTCGACCAGAGGCGCAATCAGTTCGCGGTGGGCCCCGGTCACCGCGCGCAGCCCCCAGGTGCTGAGCCTCGACGAGACAAAGGGGACCGCCACGATGCAACGCCGCTTTCCCAGACGCGCCGCCGTGCGGCGCATCAGCTCGACGTAGGACATCACGTCCGGCCCGCCGACATCGAAAGCGCGGCCGAACATATCCGTGCGCCCGAGGCAAAAATCGATGAGCTGCACGACATCGTTCAGCCCAGCGGGCTGCGTCATCGACCGCGTCCAATGCGGACACAAAAGCAGGGGCGAGCGCCGCACCAGCCTCATGACAATCCGGAAGGAGGATCCACGCGGCCCGATGATCAGGCCGGCTCGGAGACTCGTCACGGGAACACCGCGGGCCGAAAGCACACGCTCGACTTCAAGGCGGCTGGCCAGATGCCGCGAAAGCCGGGCATCGTCCGGGATGATGCCGCCGAGATAAACAATCTGCTTCACCCCTGCCCTCGCCGCGGAGCGCGCGAAATTATCCGCCAAAATGAAATCCATGTCCTCGAACCGCGCCTGCGTAAGTCGCGCAGGGAGCATCGAGTGGACGAGATAAACGGCGTAATCCGCGCCGACCAGCGCCCTCTCTGTCTGCAACAGGGAGAAGAGGTCGCATTTTTCCCACCGCACCCCGGAGACAGGCGCACCTTTGCTGCGGCTCAGCGCGACGACATCGCGGGTCCGTGCCAAAAAAGGCAGAAGCGCCGTGCCGACGAAGCCGGACGCTCCCGCAACGACAACCACCGGCCGGTGTTCCGGATGGGCCATGAAGCCATGAAACACGGCGCCCGCCGCGCCGCAAGCCTGCGCCTCAACTGCCGCGCTGCCTGAGACTGTCGCGAATCTCGGTGAGGAGCTTCACTTCCTCGGTGGGAGCGGCAGGCGCATTGGCCGCCGCCTTGTCCTCGCGCTTCAGCACATTGATCGCTTTCACCACGAGAAAAATGGCCCAGGCGATGATGAAAAACTGGATCGCGACGGTGATAAAATTGCCGTAATTGAGCGTCGGCGCGCCGGCTTCGGCCGCGGCTGCCAGCGTGGGGTAGCTTTTGCCGTCGAGACTGATGAAAAGGTTGGCGAAATCAACTTTCCCCAACAACAGGCCGATGGGCGGCATGATGATGTCATCAACGAGCGAGCTGACGATTTTCCCGAAGGCGGCACCGATGACAACCCCCACCGCAAGATCGATGGCGTTGCCCTTGGCGATAAATGTTTTGAACTCTTGAAGCATAAGCATTTGTTTTAGGTGCTGCCGGCGGCAAGACACGAGACAAAATCCCATGACCAAGCACTTCGCTGCCATATTACTTCTCGCGACCTCTGCGCATGCCGCCGAACCGCTGAAAATCGGCATGGACCTCTCCTACCCTCCCTTTGAAACCATCGGGCCGGACGGCAAACCTGCTGGCATCAGCGTGGAACTTTCCGAAGGCCTGGCCTCCAGCCTCGGGCGGCCGCTTCAAATCGAAAACATTCCCTTCGCCGGACTCATCCCCGCGCTCAAGTCTGGCAAAATCGACGCGATCATTTCCTCCATGACCGCGACGCCCGAACGCGCCGAGTCGGTCGCTTTTTCGGATCCTTACCTCACCACGGGACTGGCTTTGCTCGTCGCAAAAGAGAGCCCGGCCACAGGACTCGGCGACTTGGACCGCGAGGGACGGACGATCGTCGTCAGACAAGGCACAACGGGCGAGGTCTTCGCGCGGGCGAATGTGAAAAATGCGCGGCTGCTTACTTTGGAAAAGGAAAACGGCTGCGTGCTCGAGGTCATTCAGGGAAAAGCGGACGCATTCATCTACGACCAGATGTCGGTGTTCCAAAATGCACGGCGATCCCCGGACAAGACACGGGCTCTGCTCGCGCCGCTGAAGACGGAAGCGTGGGCTATCGCGCTGCGCAAAAACGATCCGGATCTTCTGGCTGCCGCAAACAGATTCCTCGCCGAGTTCCGATCAGGCGGCGGCTTCGACAAATTGGCCGGCAAATACCTCGCCGAGGAGAAAGCCGCATTCGCTGCGGAAAACGTGCCCTTCTTTTTTTAGGTCTCGCGCGTTTTCACCAAGATCGAGGCGCCCTTCGCCGGCAATTCCAGACGCACGATACTTTCATCGGACGCGGTGAGATCCATGACCTACTGCGGCACGAATTCCCCCTCCGCCGCCTCAGCGCCGCCCATGACCGTATGCTTGAGGACGAGAAGCACGAAAACACATGTGCGTCAGCCTGCAAGCACCTCACGGGCGGCGGTCAGCACGGCATCCACGCTGATGCCCAGCTCTTTCATCACCGTTCCTCCAGGTGCACTCAGGCCGAAGCGGTCGATGGACACGACACGCCCCGCCGGACCCGAATATTTGAACCAAGGCTGGCTCACACCGGCTTCGACCGACACGCGCTTGGCACACTCGGGGGGAATAACTTCACTGCGGTATGCTTCGGGCTGGCGGTCGAACCGCTCCATGCAAGGCAATGAAACGACACGCACCGAAGGTCCCAGCTTTTCCGCGGCCGCCATGGCAATCTGAAGCTCACTGCCGCTGGCAAGCAGCAGGAGCTCCAACGCAGAAGTCTCCTTGCGCGCGATATAACCGCCGCGAATGACACCCGTCCGCGCGACCTCGTCGGGGATTTCACGGAGCGTCGGAACGACCTGCCGTGAGAGAGCCAGAACCGTGGGACCATCGTTGCGCTCGAAGGCCGCGGCGAAAGCTCCCGCTGTCTCCGCCGGATCGGCCGGCCGTATCACATCAAGGTTCGGGATAGTCCGCAAAGCGGCAAGCGCTTCGACCGGCTGGTGCGTGGGCCCATCCTCTCCCACACCGACCGAGTCGTGCGTGAAAATATAGACCACGGGCAAGTGCGAGAGGGCGGCGATGCGTATGGCCGGACGGCAGTAGTCATTGAATACGAGGAACGTCGCCCCGCTCGCGCGGAAAATTCCGTCGTAGGCGATACCGTTCAGGATCCCCGCCATGCCGTGCTCGCGGATACCGAAGCGGATGTTGCGGCCGGAGCGGTTGCGGGCATCGAAATCCCCGCCGTCTTTGATGTAATTCAGCGTGGACCCGTGGAGGTCGGCGCTGCCACTGATGACCAATGGCATGGCCTTGGCCACGTCCTGCAGGACTTCGCTTCCCGCTTTGCGAGTCGCGATATCCGGCGCACTTTCGGGATATGCGGGTATGCAGGCAAGCAGATCGGGAGACTTGCCGGCCAAGGAGTCGTCGATTTCCTTGGCGAGGTCGCGGTTGCCGTCGCGCCAGGCTTTGTATTGGGCCTGCCACTCGCGCCAGTCGTCTTCGAGCTTCGCCGCGTGCCGCACAAAGTATTCGCGCACCTCGGGGGAAACATGGAATTTTTCCTCCGGAAGCCCCAAACCCTTGCGCGCCGCGTCGGCGAAAGCCACGCCTCCCTCGCCATGCGCTTTGCTCGTTCCCGCCACCTCGGGAATGCCTTTGCCGATGAGCGTCTTGGCCACGATCAACTGGGGCTTGCCCGTCGCCGCGGACGCCTTGCGGTAAGCCGCAAACAAATCGGCCATGTTCTGCCCGTCCACCTCTTGCACATCCCAGCCGTAGGCACGATAGCGCGCCAAGGTGTCTTCACTCTGCGTGAAGAGCGCCATGGCATCGAGCGTCACGTCATTGGAGTCATAAATCAGGATGAGGTTGTCGAGCTGCAGGTGCCCGGCAAGCGAGCAGGCCTCCGCCGCAACGCCTTCCTGCAAACACCCGTCTCCGGCCAAACAAACCACCTTGTGGCCGAAGATCCGGTGCTGCGGAGTGTTGAAGCGCGCCTCGCACATCTTCCCCGACACCGCCAGACCGACGGCGTTGGCCACACCCTGACCCAAGGGGCCAGTGGTGCATTCCACGCCGGGGGTTTCACGGAACTCGGGATGCCCGGGCGTGATGCTGCCGAGTTGACGGAACTTTTTGACCTGATCCAACGGCAAGTCATATCCCGCAAGATGAAGCCAGGCATAAAGGAACATGCTGCCGTGACCGGCCGACAGGACAAAGCGGTCGCGGTTCAGCCAGCGCGGCTCCCGCGGGTTGTATCGCAACGCGGCCCCGAAGAGCACCGCTCCGATCTCCGCGCACCCAAGAGGCAGTCCCAGGTGACCCGATTTGCATGCGGCAACGGCATCGATGGCCAACCCGCGGGCATCCCGCGCAGCCAAAGCCAAAACATCCTGTGGTAAATTCATATGAACCTTTGTTGTCGCCGGAATACGCCAAACGGCGCAAGCAAACTCTCGGGGTCCCGGGAATTCTGATGCAAGAAATGCGAATTTGCGCCAAAATCACCGGCGATCGTATGAGCAAAGTCGTCGTGCGCGTCCCCGCCACCAGCGCCAACCTCGGACCTGGATTCGATTGTCTCGGCGTGGCCCTGCAACTGCATGCCCGCGTGGGCGTCTGGGCGGGTGACAAAAAGGCTGCAGCGCACCCGATGGCCGATGAAGCCGCCGCGGCATTTTTCGCCGCGGCGAATGTCCCGCCTTTCGAGTTCGGCTGGTCGATCTCGCCGGAAATTCCCGTTTCGCGCGGACTCGGCAGCAGCGTGGCCCTGAGACTCGGGCTGCTTCACGGACTCAACAAACTGGCCGGAACCCCACTGGGTGCCGATGCGCTCTACAGGATTTGCGCACGCTTGGAGGGCCATCCGGACAACGCAGCGCCCGCGGCGTTCGGAGGGTTTACCGCCGCCCTGCCCGACGCCGACTACTTCCGCTGCGACATATCGCCGGAACTGGCCTTCGTTCTTCTTGTGCCCGAAAACGAAGTCGGCACAGACGATTCCCGCCGCGCACTGCCGCGGAATATCCCGCTGCAAGAAGCCGCCATGAGCACCGCGCACGCCGCATTCATCACCGCGGCGTTCGCCTCGCGTCAATACCGGCTGCTGCGAGGCGCGATGAGAGACTGGATGCACGAACCCCACCGCGAAAGCGCCAATCCCCATCTGCGTCCCGCAGTTCTGGCGGGCGTGGCCGCCGGGGCCCTCGACGGATATCTCAGCGGCTCCGGATCCGCGGTGGCATGCGTGACCCTTGAAAATCCGGACAAGGTTGCCGACGCCATGCGCACCGCGCTGCCTTCGGCCAAAACCTTCGTGCTGCGCGCCGACAACACCGGCGTCACGATCGAGAACTGACACCGCATGCGCGTCGTCCTCGAGCGGTTCGAACGCTACGCTGTCGATGTCATCCTCGAGCGGCGCGAGGGCGGGCGCGCCAACGCGCTCAAGTTCGTCCTCGGCATTTTCTCCCGTGGCTATGCCGCGCTCGTGCAAACACGCCTCGCGCTTTACCGGGGGCGATTTTTCCGGGCGCAGGAACTCGGATGCCGCGTCGTCAGCGTGGGAAATTTGACGGTGGGAGGAACCGGCAAAACTCCAGTGACGGAAATGCTCGCGCGCGAACTGTGCCGCCGCGGACGCCGCGTTGCCATACTCAGCCGCGGCTACAAGAGCGTGCCACGCCCCTTCGGCCAACGTTTGCGCAACCGTCTGCTGAAAAACCGCGACTTGTTTCCGCCGCGCATCGTCTCGGACGGAAAAAGCGTTCTGCTCGACTCGAGACACGCCGGCGACGAACCCCACATGCTGGCAAAGAATTTGCCGGGCGTCTGCGTCATCGTTGACAAAGATCGCGTCAAAAGCGGTATGCACGCCCTGCGCAACTTCGACAGCGATATCCTGCTGCTCGACGACGGCTTGCAATACCAGCGCCTACGGCACCGCACCGACATCGTTCTCATCGACCGGGAGGCACCGTTCGGCAACGAGCACCTTCTCCCCCGCGGCACCCTCAGGGAGCCCCCGTCCAACCTCCGCCGCGCATCCTACATCATCATGACGAAGTGCGGACCCGAGCCCGACCGCGCCCTGATCGAAAGGATCCGCCGGCTCAACCGCACCGCGGCAATCATCGAATGCAATCACGCCCCGCGGCACTGGCAGGATATCTGCACGGGTGAGATTTTGCCCTTGGACCATCTCAAGGGGCGGCACGTCGGCGCCATGAGCGGCATCGCCCGCCCGGAGAGCTTCGAAGAGGGCGTGCGGCGCCTCGGCGCCAAGGTGGATATTACCAAGGGATTCGCCGACCATCACCGTTTCACCAAAAAGGAGATCCTCCGGTTCCTCGAGTGGTGCGACCGGCGTTCGCTAGATGCGCTGGTCACGACGGAAAAGGACGCCGTTCGCTTCCCCGAGATCGATGATCCCGCGGTGCCCATGCTTTTCCTTCGGGTGGAAATCGAAATTCTGAGGGGTCGGGAACACTGGGAGAGTCTCCTGTCGCACTTGGCAGGCGAAATCGACGCGGGCAAAATTCCTCAAACCGCACGCCCCCAAACGTAGCGCTGCAAGAGGACTTTGATGGTCGCAGTGAGCGGAACAGCCAGCAACGACCCCAGCACCACGCCGAGAACCAGACTCCACACGAGCACCGAAAGAATCACGGTGAGCGGATGCAGGCTCACGGAATCACCCACGATCCGCGGGGCGATGAAAAAACTCTCGATGTTGCTCATGCCGACGAAAATGGCGGTCACAATGATTGGGTGAGTCCAGTCGCCGAACTGCGCCACGGCGATCAGCACGGCCGGAACCCAGCAGATGATCAGGCCGACATAGGGGATAAGCGCGAGCACACCCACCGCCAAACCGATAAGCAAAGCAAAATTCAAGCCCATGACCCAGAGAGCGATCCCGATGAGCGCACCGTCGATCAGGCTAACCGCAAACTGACCGCGGAAATAGCGGATGAGATATCCGTTGATCTCCTCGACCAGCGAGGCGACCTCGCTGCGCAGGCGCGATTCCGGCAAAGGTATGTATTTTTTCCAATCACGGGCGAAAGAAGCCGAGTCTTTGAGAAAGAAAAAAAGGAACAAAGGCACGAGAAACAGACTGACGGCGGCGCCCGCCACCCCGAGGAAGCCGCCTGCGCTGCGTTGAAGGAAGGAAAGAACGCTGGACACGATCGACGGCAACCGCTCCTGCAGCCAGGCGATCAGATTTTGCGCGTAGCCACCCGCAACCGCCCACAATTCGTCGCGGACAGTGCGCTCGTCGGATAAAACCGGCGGCGGCGCGAACTTTTGTTGGATATCACGCACCCACTCCAGGGTGGAAAGCAGCAATTTCTGTCCCCTTGAAGCCTGCTCGGGAAGGGTCTGGCTGAAATGCGAGGCTTGGTTCCACGCGGCCGGCCCGACCCACAAGGCGATACCCGCTGCCCCGAAAGCAATGATTGCGAAAAGCGCAATCACGGCCCAGAGCCGTGAAAAACCGAGACTGCACAATTTGTCCACGGCGGGCGAAAGCAAGTAGGTCAAGACAACGGCGGCAACCACCGGAATGAGGAGCGGTTGCAGGAACGCAACCGTTTCAACAACAATCCACACAGCAGCAACAACGACGGCGAGGATCACAACGAAGGAAGCCGCCGTCAGAGCGGCATACCAGGACGTCCGCTGCCAGTTGCTCGCTCCAGCTCGAATTTGTTCGTTGGCCATCACCGTGCATGCTGAAGCAACACCCGCCCGGTGAAAAACCAAAATTGACGGCCTCGAGTCTGAAGGACGCACCGGCGGAAAAGTTTGCGCTTTATCCGGCCCGTTCGGGCGCAAAAGCAAAGGCCCGGAACCACCCGGATGCCATCCTGTTTCGGATGGTTCCAGACGGACTCCGGGCCCTTGGACCGGGGCAGAGCTACTCTGCTATTTTTCTAAGGTAATGGCCGTATGTTGATTTACCCAAAGCATGCGCACGCTCGCGCAGCTGATCCTTTGTCAACCATCCATGATGCAGGGCGATTTCCTCCAAGCAGGCGATCATCAACCCCTGCCGGGACTGGATGGCGTGGACAAAAGACGCGGCATCGAGCAACGACTCCGCCGTGCCTGTGTCGAGCCACGCCGTGCCGCGACCGAATTTTTCCGCGCGCAGCGAACCCTCCTGCAAGTAGCAACGCGCGAGATCGAGGATCTCCGTCTCGCCCCGTTTGGAAGGCTTGAGCGATGCCGCGAATTCGGGCGCGCGCTCGTCGAAGAAATAAATCCCGGGCACCGCATAACCGGACCTCGGATGCGGCGGCTTCTCTTCCAGCGACAAGACCTTCCCCGCTTCATCCAACTCTATCACTCCGTAAGCCCGCACGTCGGACACGTGGTAGGCGAACAATGTCCCGCCCGGCGAGTTTGAGGCCGCCCGGATACTTTCGCTCAGCCTCGCGCCGTAAAACAAATTGTCCCCCAGCACCAGACACGATGCCGCACCGCCGAGAAAATCCTCCGCAATGGTGAAAGCTTGGGGCAAGCCGTCCGGGCTCGCCTGTTCGGCGTAGGTGAATTCGACACCGAAAGCCGAGCCGTCCCCGAGCAACTCCTTGAATCGCGGCAGATCCCGCGGTGTGGAAATAACCATGATCTCGCGCATGCCGCCGAGCATCAGCACGGACAGCGGGTAGTAGATCATCGGCTTGTCGAAGACCGGCAGCAATTGCTTCGAGATGGACGAAGTGCACGGGTGCAGCCTTGTGCCGCTTCCACCAGCCAAAACAATTCCTTTGCGAGTCTTGCCCATAATCAGAGGTATTCCGCCATCTCGTATAGCGTCGGATCCCGCCGCGGGGGAAGCCGGCGCCTTAGGGCACCCGCACCGCCTTTTTCTCCTTCTCCTTTGCCCATTCCCAAATCACCCATCGAGTCATCATCGAGAACGTCACCGTATTCCTCCTCGAGCTTTTCCGGATCCTCGCCCTTCTCCATGCGGGCCAACATCTCGAGCATGGGTTCGGGCATTTTTTCGCCCGTGATATCCATCATCCGCCGCATCAGGCGTCCGAGTTGCCGCGGATCGGGGTTTTCCTCGTCCATTCCCGACATCTCCCCGGCCAGCTTCATCATCTCGGCCTCCTGGCGTGGATCGAGATCCGGCATCCCCTCGCCACCGGGCTCATCGGTCTTTTCCTTCGCGCGACCAGTGATAGCGAACGGTGACAAGACCCGCTCCATTTTTTTACCATCGCCGTCCGGACAACGCGGCACAACATCCGGGCCGACGAGTTTGCGGGCGTAGAAACTGTAAATTTTGTGCGTATCGGCGGAGTAGTATTCGTAGATAGGCATAGGAACGACTAGGGATGAAGGATGAGACTTGAAGGCTGAGTGAATTATCGCTGAGAAAGGAAGCTTGAGTTTGAAAGCTGAATAATACCAATGCGGCCAAAGGCCGCCACCCTTTCACTCAAGTCTCACACTCGAACCTCAGCATTTTCTTCACGTTTAACAATAAAGCTTCAGCCCTGGTTTCTAGCTTTCGTATTTTTCGACATGGTTATGAAGATGCGAATTAATTCATCTGCTTCGCTCCAGATTTTTTCGAGCTCAGCGGATCGCAGACCGCAATCATCTCGGAGCAATTCCAGCCAATATTGCGTCTCATCCGCCTCTTGGGTGCACAACTCGATCTTAGCAACAAACTCGCTGTCGCTGCGTGCTCTGGATGCTTCCCGGTAATTCGCCCCAACCGATGTGCCCGCCCGGAGCATCTGCTTACCCAGAATCCGCAGTTCCTCCCTGTTCTTATCGAGCGAGACAAATAATCGAACAGCTGAACCACCAAAACGCTTGGTCCGTGCCCGCATCTCATCGCTCCTTGAACCGCTCATCACCCTTTCACTCAAGTTTCAAACTCAAGCCTCAGCCCTTGCCTTCCAGTCCAAGCCTTTCGCGACTGTAGCCTCGCGACTCGACGGCTTTGCACCATGCATCATTGGCCAAATACCATTCCACAGTGCGGCGTATGCCCGACTCGAAAGACTCGCTCGGCCGCCAGCCAAGCTCGCGGGTCAGCTTGGAGAAATCCATGGCGTAACGCAGGTCGTGCCCCGGGCGGTCTGTGACGAAAGTCTTCAAGCGCGCATGCGGCCCGGCCGCATCCGGACGCAATTCGTCGAGCAAGGCGCAGATAGCATCTACCACGTCGATATTCATTTTTTCGGCGGCCCCTCCGATATTGTAAGTCTCACCGAGCTGACCGCCCTTCAGCACGGTCCAAATGGCGCGGCAGTGGTCCTCGACAAAGAGCCAGTCCCGAATGTTTTCGCCCTTGCCGTAAATGGGCAGCGACTTGCCCTCCATGGCATTGCGGATGATTAGCGGGATCAATTTCTCCGGAAACTGGTAGGGCCCGTAGTTGTTCGAGCAGTTGGTCGTGACCACAGGCATCTTGTGCGTGTGGAACGCAGCGCGGACGAGAAAGTCGCTCGACGCTTTGCTGGCAGCGTAGGGACTGTTGGGAGCGTATGGCGTGAGTTCGGTGAACGCCGCGTCCCCTTGTTGCAACGTCCCGTAGACCTCATCCGTCGAGACATGCAGGAAACGGAAACGTGATTTCCGATGCCCATCCAATTCCTTCCAGTAGGCACGCACGGCATCGAGCAGGCGTTGCGTTCCCAAGACATTGGTTGTGATGAATGGCTCGGGCGAATCAATGGAACGGTCGACATGCGATTCGGCGGCAAAGTTCAAGACCGCATCGATCCGATGCTCGCAGAGTAGCCTTGCGACGAGCGCTGTGTCTCCAATGTCTCCCTCGACAAAGACATGCCGGGCATCGTCATCGAGATCGGCGAGCGATCCGCGGTAGCCGGCGTAGGTCAGCAGGTCGAGATTGACCAGCTTTCCGACATTCCAGTCGGAATTCTTTAGCGCGAGGCGGACAAAATTGCCGCCGATAAATCCGGCACCACCAGTGACAAGAAGGTTCATAGAGAAAGTGACGAGTGACGTGCGATTAGTGGCGAGTTTGGCCAGCGCGCTGGTGGACGGCTACTGCTCAGGCCTTTCGGCGACTTTGAGCGTAACCTCCTGGGTTAGCCGGCGCTCACGAGCCTTAGTGATGACGCTCACCGTGTCAGCCAAATTCGAAAGCATATCTAATTTCTTGCTTAGTGGCATGTCTGCGATTTGCAGCAGATGCGAAATCTCCGCTCCCTCAGAGGTGCAGTAGAACCACGGGTCGTCGGAATGTTTGCGGCGCTTCATGCTTCGTAGAGTCGGTTCAAAGCCTCGATGTCGATCAGGTCCTTATCCCTACCGGCATCGCGCTTCATATCAAGCAGTGTCTCAACGCTGACAAAGCGCGCATCTGTCACGCCATCGACTTTCTCCACCAAAGCCTGACCGAACTCGGTCTCGAAATCGAAAGGCTCGTAAACAAAGACGTGCGCGCCGGGTTTGTCGTCAGCCCAAAATTGAAGCACGAGCATATGCTTTTCTCTCCGCCAAGATTCGCGGAGCTCTGCGCCGGCAAACTGATCTGCAGTGATGGGTTGGCGGGGACGGTAACCAATGGTCTCGAGCGCCCTGAATGCCGCTCGAACCTTGTCTGCGGTGAGACGGACCACAATATCTATATCCATCGTGGTCCTGAGATATCCATGCGCCAGGACCGCCATCCCCCCGCGAAAAGATAGCGCACATCATGCAGAGCAAGAGCTTCCGCCACCTCGACTAAACATTCCATTCTGACGACCTGCTGCATTTCCTCAGACAACTTCTTTGATGAAGTTCTCAGCCCCTTTGTGACTCCGTGCCCCCGTGAGAAGCTATTTCCTGGATGTTTTTCTCACGGAGACACAAAGACACTGAGGAGGCGCTCAGACCATTTCCCCCCAACCCGCATAATACTTCAGGTTTAGCTAGCGCCTGTCTCCGTCTTCGACTCCGACTCAGGCCTTAGATCTCAGCCTTAGCTGTTTAGCTCACCGCTGCCAGCTTCAGGACACGCCACGCGGCTTCGAGGGAGATGGCCGTGGACATCTTGGAGTCGCCTTCGCGGCGTTCGGTGAAGACGATCGGCACTTCTTTGATCGTGTATCCCTGCTTCCAAGCCGTGTGGTGCAATTCGATCTGGAACGCATAACCCTCGGCTTTCACTCTGTCCCAGTCCAAATCGCGCAAAACATTCGCACGAATCGCCTTGAAGCCGCTGGTCGGGTCGCTCATCGGGAGCGCGGTCAACGCGCGCACATAGAAGCCGCCGAATGTGCTGATAAATAGACGGCTTTGCGGCCAGTTGAGCACCGAGATGCCTCCGAGGTAGCGTGACCCGACCGCGATGTGCGCGCCTTTTTCGAGCGTCTCCAGCAATTTCGGGATGTCCGCCGGATCGTGCGAAAGGTCGGCGTCCATCTCGATGGCAGCCTCATATTTGTTCTTGGTAGCCCACTGGAATCCGCGGCGGTAGGCCGTGCCGAGCCCGGCTTTGCCTTTGCCCTCGAGGAGAAAGACCCTCTTGTTGAATTCCGGCCGCGAACGGACAACATCCGCTGTCCCATCCGGCGACCCGTCATCCACCACCAGCACATCGACCTTCCGCGGCAGATTGAGCACCATATCGAGCGCCTTGTTGATTGATTCGCGCTCGTTATATGTGGGAATGACAACCACGGCTTTGTTGACCGCACTGGCCTGCGGCTTGAGGACTGGCGTATTTTTGTCCGCACCCGCCCACCAATTTTTCCAGCGGCGCGGAACGAATGGCAGCGGCATGATGAGCAGCATGCCCAGCACCCCGGCCCACGAGACTCCCGAGATCCAGACGCACAAGTCATACCAGCGAGGCGGGCTGAACACGAACTCGATCGGACCCTGCGTCCGGGTCAGCGGCACGGCCATCAAGCCGCCGAACGCCTTGTAAACCGGGATTTCGGTTCCATCCGAGTAAGCCCGCCAATCCGGGTGCCACGCTTCCGTGACGACAAGCCACCCCTCTCGTGAGCCGTAGGGATCGAAAACCATCTTTGAAGGATTGTCGCGCGGCACGGCAAAGGGCACCCGCCGGAAGGGCGCACCCGGAGCCTGCGCGTATTTCTGCGCAATCTGCATGCCGCCTTGCGCCGATCCGGCCCCGGCAAGGAACGGGAAGGTCCGCTCGTTCTGCGCAAGTTCGATGGGTGCCGCGTTGATCCGTCCGGCGGCGTCGAGGAATGCCGGGGCCAATGTCTCGGTTCCCGGATCCATGGCCAGATATTCGCGCGCAATGAATGCCGGTGCCAACGAGTCCTTGTTTTCCAACACTCGGATGTATTCCGAGTCGAATCCCGTCGGATACACCTGTGCGAAGGCATTCTGAATCTCTTGCGGCGTGAAAGGATCCTGTTTGTCGAGCAGCACATGGGAAATGCCCGCCACGCGCATGTAAGTCTGCATGGCCGTTGGGGATGAATTTGCCCCGTTGACGAGCGCCCGCACACCGCGCAACTGGAAATGGCTCCAGGCCGCCTCGCTATTCAATCCTCGACCCGACTGCATCGGCGTGCGCAGATAAAAATAGCGCCCGGACATCGGGTAGACGCGACCCTCGATCAGCGATGTCTTCAAATACTGCTGAGCACGGTCGAAATCGCTGAAAGTCTGGGCCGGCAATCCCGGCGCGAAAAACTTTGAATAATACGCCGACGCATCCAGCAGCAAAATGACCCCGAGCAATCCGGCGACCACCAGGCGGTCGCGCTTCTCGATCAACGCATCGAACAATTGCTGCACGGCAAGCGCCCCCGCGACAGCCGACGCGAAAAAGCCAACCTCCCAGAATCCCCAGGGCGCGCGGATGTCGCGATACATGGGCAACTTTTCCAGCACCAGGAAACCCGGAACGAACAGGTAAATGATGATTACCACCGCCGCCCAGAGGCCGCGCCGCGGCCCCGCAGGAAGAATCGCGTAGATCAAAAACGGCGGAATAAAGGTCATCAACCACATCAACGCCGCGATCCAATCCGGTGCTTTCTGCGATCCCTTGAGAAACTCCTGCACGCCAGTGAAGACCGAGAACGGCCCCTGCGAGAGCCAGAGAGCGAGCAGCGTCATCCCCACAAACAACCGCAGCAAAACTCCATTGCGCGTTGCCAGCCACTCCGAGTGCTTGCGCGACCACCAGAAGACAGTGCCCACGGCAAACAGCGTCACCAAACCCAGGTAAAACTGTCCGCGATCCGCGACAAAATCCGGCCGCATATTGGCGAAAAGACCGTTCGCTCGATCAAGCACCGACGTGAAATTCTTGATCGCAAACGCCTGTTGCCAACCGGCGAAATTGTCGAAAGAGAACGCCGACACCCATTGGTATTCCCGGGTGAGCGGCAACAGCAAGACCACGGCCATCAAGCAAACAAGCGCGAGAGAGACGAGCGTTCCCCGGACCAGGGCGACCCGGCGCTCCGGCTGATCGAGGAGCAGCCAGATGAAAAAGATGGCCGCCATCGGTGCAAACATGAAAGTCAGCTTCGCGTAGGACAGCATCATCGCCGACCAGCCGAAGGCCAGCCACGCCGAGGCCCTCCACGAACCCTCCTCGGCGATCTTCAGGAAAGCCCACAAAATCAATGGCGGGAAGATATACGAGTAACTTCCCATCCAATGCTCGAAGTTGCCGATGCGAACCAGCATCTGCGCGCTGAGCACGTAGAGAATGGCGGCAATGACGGCCGTCCACTCGTGGCGCGTCAGTCTGCGTGCAAAAACGAACATGGTGAGCGCCGACATCGGAATGATGAGAAGCGCGGCGATTTTGATCCCCACCGGATCGCCAAAAATAGCGGTGCTCACAATTCCGCAAGCCAGAGGCACCGCGCAGAGGGCGAAGTTGGCCGTGGAATGACCCTGCATGAAGTTGGCGCTCCACCACGGAATCCCCTCCGTCATGCGGAAGTTGTGCGCCACCTCGTTCAAGAATCGCCCACCGCCGCCATAGAGCTCCTCTTGGGAAGGCGTCTGCGCAAGCCATCCAGCGCCGAGGACCACGGAGTAGATGGCCACAAAAATGGCCAGAAAGAGCCTCGGGTTCATACCTTTGCCCGTTTGCTTGTCGGTGTTGTTTCCAGCCATTCTTTTCAATTTGCCGCGAGGCGGCGGGTAAAGTTGTCCAAAGTGACGGAAGACGGCGAAAATCTCCAGCAAGAAGAGCCATCTGGCCCATGCACAGCCAGAGTCGCGAAAGCCGGCATGGGTTCGAACAGGTTGCTGCCGGCCGTCGGGTCGGTTTCGATCAGTTCAGCGGGCAAAGAGAGTTGGTGAGCCAGCCTCAGGGCAGCCTCGTGATAGGAAAAATCCTCGTCGCCCGATATGTGGAAAACACCGGGCCTGAAATCGCAGGCAAACTCGGACAGAGCCCGAACGGTCTCTTCCAAAGACACCGGCGAGAAGCGCAGTTTTTCCGAGACCGCAATCTGCTTTCCTTGGCGAAGTTCGGACTGCCAATGCTCAAAGCGCGAAGCAAGCGACTCCGCCACCTTCGTGAGGCGGACGCAGGCGTAGTCATCACCATGAAGCCGCGATTCGAGTTCAGCCTTCTGCCTTCCATATTCGCAGCACGGTTTGACGGGATCGCTGATGCCAGCGGCAGGAGCGCAACCGTCAAAGACCAAGTTCGTGGAAAGATAAACAACCTTGCTTCCCCTTTCCGCCAAGTGCCGTGCCAAACATGCCGTGCCGGCCACATTTACGCGGCCCGTTGCATCCGGTGACTTCGCGCATTCGACGAGGCTGCCGATGCCCGCACAAATAAAAGCAATCTCGACGCCCGGTGGGACCTGAAATTCCTCGGCTTTGGCCAAGTCGAGCATCAACCCATCGCTTTTCTTTCGGCGGGTGGTCCCGAGCACTTCATGACCTGCATGGCGCAGGCACTCGGCCAAGCTTGCCCCGATTAATCCGTCCGTTCCGACGACGAGAGCCTTCACTGCGGGAGCGGCGGCACGCCGTGGAAGTGCGCAGGACCATCCGCGTATTTTTGCGCCAATCGCTCGGCGACGACTGGCGCGAGACCAACAAAAACATCGGCTCCGCGGGGAACATCGGCGGGCGACATAATCGGGAGACCCAGATGAGTTGAGCCGATCCGGTTTGTGTCCTCGTCCACGAAGAACTGCGTTTTACCGTTGCAGGAACCGGCCAACCACGTGCCCGCGACTGCCGTGCCGAATATACCGAACGCGTTGGACTCGCTTGCAGTGGCCACTGCCTGCTTGCGCACGTTCTCCAACCATGCAAGCCGTGAGGTCAGCAGTGACGCGCTGTCCCCGGGAGAAGCGAAAACGCCTTGCATAGCTACGGCCGAAGCCCGGGCCAGAAGCGTCAGCTCCTTTGGCACCACTTGCGTGACCGGCGCAACCGGCTCCCAGCCCGCCGCACGCGCGACACTGGCGAGAATCTCGGGCGTGAAGTGAGTTGCGTGGTCTGCAATCGCCAACGCGAAGGGATTACTCGACCAATCCGGCACCTGCACGAGGAGCAATGCGTTGTCACTCCCCTTCTCGCGCAGGGTGGCAAGACATTGCACCGGATTCTCGATGTGCTCCAGCACATGGAGCATCGAGACGAGGCTGTAGCTTCCCTCGATTTCTTCGAAGCGGCCAGTTTGCAGGCCCTTAAACCTCGGAATCGCCGCAAGCACCGCAGCGTTCTTGTCGTCAAACTCTGTTCCATGCAGTCCCCAGTCAGGAAAGAGGGACCCGAAAGCTTCGAGAAATGATCCGCGGCCGCACCCCACATCGAGCAACTCTCCTTGCTCAGGCAAAAGCCGGAGAGAACGCAGCCATTCCACCAAAACACGCGAGCGCGAGTCGGGAGCCCCACTGCCGGAAGCCATGACCTTCTGCTCTTTGCCACCTGCCGCGGCGTAGGTGTTGTAAGCCCGGTAAATGCGCTCGACCTGTTTCCGCCACGCGTCATCGACCGGCGCCTGCACCGCCCCGCAGTGTTCGCAGCGAAACATGCGAACCGCCTCCGGCCACGGCTGGCAGTCGGACGTGACTCCGGCCGGCAGTGAGTAAACATCTGCCTCACTGACCAAACCACACACGTGGCAGCGAACATCTATTTTTTGTGCGGAATCGATCACTGGCTCAATTGCCTCCCGCGTTCAAGCACGCCTCTTGCTTTCTTGATTTGGCGCAACAGGGTCTCGTCGTCGGTCGAGTCTTCCGCAAAGACGCGCCGCTGGACGCCATCTCTTGCTGCAGAGTTCATCAAGATCACCGCCCATTTTGCCGCGTAGAAAGGGATCCAAGATCGCACGCGGTCTTCGAGCCCGGGCCAAGCGTCCAGCTGATCGCAAAACTCCCCGAGCAGATCCCAGTCCACCGGTTTCTCCGGCTGCAAAAAAACATCGGCTACGGTTTTGGCGGGATCGTCCCATCCCGCATATTCGAAGTCGAAAAAGACCACCCGTCCATCCGCCTGGCGCAGCGCATTGTGCAATCCGAAATCCCCCGGCGAGAAAATGCGGCTTCCGCCCCATTCCCTGAACTCGGCATTCTTGTCACTTCGTAGCTTCTCTTGTGCCTGCTGCGCAGCTGGTCGGAGCTGTGTAGCCATGAACTCGGCCAACACACCGGAAACCTTGGCGCTTTCCTCCAGGACAGCGATCCGTCGCTCCAACAAAGCGGTATGATCTGCGACCGAAAAGCATGCTTCACTCGCATGCATCCGTTCCAACTCAGCGGGAATCTTCTCTTTGTTGATACGATTCAGAAACGCAGCCGCGGCGAGCACGTCACCTCCGCCCGCTGGCAAAGGCACAGGCTCACCCTCGATCCACTCGAGCAGCGAAACACCGAGCCGATCATTAGCCGAAAGCCAATGGGGGGCAGATGCACCGCGCGCATTCGCAACGCCGTAGAAAGTTTTTTCATGCGAATACCTGTCGCGCGCGTCGCCGCCGCCGCGGTAGTAAATCTTCAGCGCCGCCTCGCTGCCATCTCCGGACACTTTGAAGATTCGGTTGTTTCTTCCGCCAAAGATTCTGTGAGGATCACTCCAACCAAGGTCCCGCAGCCAGCAACAGATTTCTCCGGATAAACCTTCAGCGAACTTCATTTTTCGAGGATCAGGGCCGCAATCCCCCGCCAATTTCGCGCCGACTCGAATCCCGAAGATTCCACGTCTGCGTCGGGAGCGAAGTGCACTTTTCTGACATCGACCGGCAAATCCGGACGGGCCAGAAATTCCGGCAAGTCATCGACGAAGACTTCACAGCACAGAGAAGAAATTCGGGCCGCCTTGTCTTCCACTTTTTCCTCGAGGAAAACCGACGCGTGACCGCTTATCCCGGTCGCATCAAGCCACTTCAGCGCGGAGCCATGCAGGTCGTGTGCTTCACCGAGGTAGGGATACTTTGTCCGATGGCTGACGACACTCAATTCGTGCCCGCACGCTTTCGCTTGACCGATAAACTCAAGCACGCCTGCAAAAGGTGAGGCATCCTTCATGCGTGGCCCGTAAGCAACCCCTTGCATGATTGTCCATTCATGTTCCCTGCCGTGCTGGCGCAGGAAATTCCGAATCCCAAGTTTTCCGCGCGTGAGGATCTCCTCCGACAAACCCTCTTCGCGCCCCAACGCGTAGAAAACCCGATCGTAGCAAACAATCGTATTATCGAGATCGAGGCCTATGCGCATTGGCTCAGCACTGGCCGTAGAGCGCTTTGGAAACCCGCCGGATGGCCACGTTTTGCAGCGAATGGGCCACCGACGCGAGGTTGCGCATGGTCAGAGCCTTCGATTCACCGGTGGCACGTTCGTTTCCGTAAACCGCAACCTCAAGATATGTGAGATTTTTAGAAAGCAGACGCGTCAACAAGTCAGCCTGGAAACCGAAGCCGTGCGAATTCGAATGCCAGCGACGCACGTAATCCGTCCGCGTGACCAGCAGACCGTTGTAGTAGTGCATATGGTATCCGCTGATGCCATTAACCAGCGCTGTATATGTTTTGGAAAGAAGACGGCGGAACGTGCTTCGCCCACGGATCTCCACCGTGTAGGGAACGATCACCTCGGCTTTGCCAATCGAGGTAAAAATAGCCTCAAGCGTCTCCGCGGGCTCTACATTGTCCCCACAGATCATGCGATACCACTCGCCCTTCGCCCGGAAAGCCCCCTCGGCATAATTTGTCGCCACGCCCTCGTTGTGACCATTGAGAAGCAAGCGGATCGGCAGATTCGAGTTGTCCGCCATGAACTTTCGAATTCGCGGCACGCTTTCGTCTTTTGAAGCGTCATCGACAATGATGATGTCGAACGACGGGACCGTCTTCTGCAGCGCACCAACGAGCGTTTCGAGCGTTCCGATGATGTTGTCCTGCTCGTTGTAACAGGCAACAAACAAGCTTAGGAATACCGGGGCCTGCAGTTTTGTTGCAGCCGGCGTTGCTTCTTCTTTTGGACCGAAGGGCATCATGATTTGATCTCAAACTCGCTCTCCCGTCCGAGGACGAACTTCTTCAGTCCAAAGACGATTTTAGCCACGGGAACAAGCCTCGGGTTGACCAGTTTCCAGCGGTCGCCCTCGCGGACAACGTCCCCGCCTACGAGCAGACGCTGGAGCCGGGCCTCTTTAATCAATTCGTCATCGTAGACCGCCCGCAGTTCCTCGTGCGTGATGAACCCGCCGCGATCGTCGCATTCTTTAAAAATGCGGATACGGATCGAGGCGTGTCCGAGATTGATGAAATTGTAGAAGCAGTAAGCCAACATCACGTAAATGGCGGGATTGGCGACAAGCGCCAGCACCCAGCGGTCGAAGTTGCGCGGAAAGACCACCAGAAGCACCACCTGCAAGGCAAGCACCACAAGCATTCCCGCAAAAAACCCCGCAACGACGGAGCCGAAGAACTGCTCTCCTCGCTTCATGCGAATAGCAACCGCCTGCACCAGAACCATCACCGCCAGAGCGACGATCGGGCTGGCGAGAAAAAACCACTCGATCATTTGAAGAAAGGGCTGAAACCTGACACTTGAAGGCTGAGTGTTACTGGTGCGGCCATCGGCCGGTGATTTGTCACTCAAGCTTCCAACTCAAGTCTCAGCCCTGCTAGGCACTTTTGCACTCTGCGTTTTGCATTTTGCGTTTTAAGGACCTCTCACAAAGGCACGGAGAACACAAAGTATACCTCATCCCCGTGAGCTTTGCTTCTTTGTGAGGTGCAAGCCTGGAAAGAATTTTCGCGTAAAAATTGGCGCCCCAAAAGATCCGGCATTTTGCACTTTGCATTCTGCGTTCTGCATTTTGCTCCTGAAACTCACGCCCGCGCGGACAACGATGCCACATGGCCGTAGTGGAGGATTCTGCGATCCGCTGTCACAAAATACATATCATGCACTCTCGCAGTCGCCACCAGCAATCGGTCCGCCCGGTCGGGGTGAAACGGTTCCGGCAGGGCGTAAGCCTCGATCGCCGAGGAATTGTTGAGGTCTATCGTCTGCAGCTTCAGGGCTGACATCGAACCCGCCACCCACTCTTGGAGCGGACAAACCAATTCGATCTCTCCACGGGCAACCAGTCTGGCGATCTCCATCGCGGAGACCGGCGAAACGAAACGCTCTGCGGACGTTGCGGCAATAGCTTTCCGGCACTTTGTCCCGATTTTTGTGGAGCCTTCGAATGCCCAGATCCAGACGTGGGTATCGAGCAAATACCTCATCCATTCATTTCCCATTCCGAGGCAAAATCACCACGCACCAAGGCTGCATCGGACGGGCGATGCTTCATCAAGCCGCGGCCGCTACCAAAACGAACACCCGCACCGCCGTCTTTCGAGCGAACCGGAAAAACCTCCGCCAGAGGCTTGCCCCGCAAGGTCACCAACACCGGTTCACCGGTCTGCCTGACATGTTTCAACGTGGCGATCGCCTTTGCTTTGAACTCCGACACCAGCATCGTTTGCATGGTTTACCGATACATGGTCATGTTGACTTGGTCAAGTTGCTTCGAAGAACAGGATCTCTCACCAAGGCACAGAGAACACAAAGGAGAATGCAGGCATTCTGCATTTTGCGTTTTACGTTCTGAATTTCCCCTATTCATCCCCCGGATTTGATCGGCCCGAAGACAACACGCCGGTAGCCGAGAATGAGCCGGAAGAAGACGTATCGACCGGGCGAGAGCCGGTAGCCGCCCGACTCCTCGATGAAGATATTGTCGGTAACGAGTGCTTTGACGCGCGCGCCGACAAACGGCCGCTGACGGAAGAATTCCTCCACTTCGTCGTGCGAACTTCCCTCACTCCCCTTCCGATGCAGATGCCGCGTCAGGCTAAGCGTGGGACTATCACCCTCCATCGCGGAATAAGTAATCACGTAGCACAGCGCCGCCGCCCAGTAGAGAAGACAAAAATAGAGCACCCCGACTAACTTAGAGCTGTCGTAAGCAAGATCTGAAGTCATCACACCAAGGATCAAAAACAAACAAGCAACAAGAAACGTAAGAAGGAAGACGGCCAGCAAAACTCTGATTTGCGCGGCTGGCAACCGCCATCGCCAAAGAGCCAAATGCAGGGCAAAGCCCGCAAACCAAGCAATACCGGCTAAGAGCAAAGGCGCCACGTTAATTCTTGCCAGCCGAGTCCGGCCTTAAACACACCTGTAAAACAGCACCTTTGCCAGCGGCAGCCTCAATGAGCATGAGTGCCAAAGAGAGAATGCCAGCAGGAATAGCGAGCAAGCCGTAAACGGACAGAGCAACAATATTAGCGGCCGTCATGGGATACTTTTTGCGCCCCTTGAGGACTTTGTATCCCATGTTGAAATCAAACGGCAGGAGATTAAAAAAACTTTGCCACCAACCAAAGACTCCATACTCGAAGGATCTCGTTGTGTGCCAAGTGGCAGTGAATCCGTTCCGCCCGCAAACCTCAGCCAGAGTATTTCTTTCGTAGTGAAACAAGTGACGGGCTGGATCCAGATGGAACCAGCGACCGCGGAATATCCGCGCCTGCAGGCTTCCGAAGTTCGGCACGGAAATAAACACCGAGCCGTCCGGCGACATGAGCCGCCGCAACTTTTGCAGCAGATCGTCCGGTGCATCAACGTGTTCAAACACCTGCCAGAGGGTGATCAAATCGAATGAGGCCTCGTGCTCCCCACCAGTCGCATTTGGATCGAGTTGACGCACGCCGATCTTGGCGAGCGCACTGCGCCCAGCAACAGAAGGTTCGTATCCAAAACGCTCAACACCACTGGGCAAGCAACGAAGAAAGGTTCCGTCCCCGCATCCCACATCCAGAACTTTCGAAGGCATGCCAACGGTCAAGCAAAGGCTTTGCCTCTCTTTTTGGAAGAGGCCGATAGCCGCCCGGTTGGAAAGACGCTCGCTCGTCGCTTCTCCGTAATAGCCGTCGAAATAAAGATCTTCGTCTTTTACCTCCGCAGAATGGCTACCCGTGTAAGCGATGCCGCAACAGAGACAGCGCTGGATAGGTAGAAGCGGCGAGCGCGGAAAGTCAGCATTGATGCCCGAAAAAAGATTCCGGGAACTGTTCTGTGCTCCGCAGCGGGGACAGTTGAAACCAATCAAACGATTTTCCGTCCTTTCAAGAAAGACTTGCGAAGGTTGACATGATAATTGGGGCGCTGAAGCCCGTTTTTGTATATGCGCGCTATGTAAAGCGCTAATCCCACCGCAACAAATCCAAGGAATCCGAATCCGGAAAAAACAAGCAACGCCAGTGCACCACGGCTCGCATCGAGCACAGCGAACCATGCAAGCACACACAAAAAGAGAAACCAGAAGGGAAAGATATACGCCGGGAGCCGCAACCAGAGCGTTCCGGAAGAAAGAAAGCCAGCAAACCCGAATACCCACATGCCAAACAGGTTGTAATGCGTCTTCCCAACGGCACGCTTGCTCCGCTTGTAGGGAACATTCTTGATATCGAATCCGACGCGTCCAATAGAAGCCCTAATGAAGGGAAAAGATGTGGCATCGCGATTCACGGCCTCCCGAACGCTTTTCCGCATTACGCAAAACTCTGCCATGTCCAAAAGAAAGCGCTCGTCGGCGGCCGCCCTAGTTAGCCGATAATACAACTTCCTGATCAGCTTAAGCGGCAGAATCTCTTCCCGGTCCGTGCGCTCCCCGTAAACGATGTCGTAACCGCTTTCAATCAAGCCAAGAAACTCTGCGAAAAGCTCCGGCGGATCCTCGCAGTCGACATCGACGATGCCCGTGATATCCCCTACCGAATTGCGCAAACCGCATTCAACCGACACCTGATATCCGAAGTTGCGCGACATCTCGATGAATTCGATCCAATCAAAGCTGCCGGCCAACTCGTGAAGGATATCGAGCGAACCATCCTGCGAGCAATTGTCGACAAAAAGAAGCCGGCAGATGTAGCGGCCGCGTAACCCCTCGAATACCTTGGCAATTCTTTCGACAAAGACCGGTATGGCCTGCCTTTCGTTGAAGACCGGGCAGATGACTTCGAAGGTTTCCATTAAAATTGCGATCCAGATGGTGTCTCGGAGGCTTGCTACGGGGTGGTTGCGGGTGCTTTCACGAGATACACAAAATAATTTTCTCCGGTTACACTGCGGGTGGCCCCTAAAAGTTTACCCACATCTGACGGCATCCCAATTTCATAGCCCGTAACGAGAACAAGGTCACGCCCATGCTTCTGCGCTTGAGCGCTGACCACTCGGGCGAGTTCCTCTGGGGAAAGAATCGTTGCCCGACGTCGCCGGTCAACCTTCGTGAAGGAACCCATTTCCCCGCGGCTGGCGATGTAAACCTCACGCCCAAGATACCCCGACAACGAAATCATGAGATAATCTGGATCTCCGATGACGGGAGCATCCGGGGGTGCGTTTTTGCGGATCATTTCGGCAGCGTCCCTACTGCCTGAGAAAGGAATAACCTGCTCCTGGAGCATAAATATCGCGGCTACCACCACGTGGACAGTGAGAAGAATAGTCATCAGAACGGAGGCATGGCCTCTTAACCAAGCGGCGGGTCCCGTAGCAGGCATATCGCTGCGTCCTTCGCTCGGAGTGCTTCGCAAGGTCCAGTATGCAAAAACCAAAAGCAGAAAATACGGACCATGGTAGCGCAGCGCGGTCCACGGGAGGTGGCAAAGCACCGATCCGAGTCCGAGCATTCCGATTACAAAGAGAAACAATGCTTTTTTGTTTGGCCACAGGATGACCGCGATCGCCCCGATCAGCACAAATGTGAAAAAAATCTGCACCCAGGGCCAAGGATCCAAAATCTGAGAGTTCCATGTGCCGAAAATCGGAACAGGCAACCATCCACGCAGAGGAAAGGGCAAACTCTCGAGCAAGCGGACGAGATGCGAGTCCTGCCGCAGCGGCTGTCCCAAGACGATCTCGGCCATCTCGGGCGGAGGGATCATGGTTTTTAGCGCGGCGAAGAAGCTGCACACAACGAGCACGCCTCCTCCGACCGCAGACACATTCCCTAGGACTTCGGGGGTCAACCTCCCCTTTTGCCAAGCATCAAAGACAAATGTAGCGCCGAGCGCACAAGCCAACGCGAGCCCGAATGGATTTGTCTGCAAAAGCATGGCAACAGCGATACTGAATGCCAAAGGCCTCCAGCGAGCAGAGTTGAGTAGAGCGCAGCAGATGATCGATAGCGCCCCTATAAGAGAGTAGTCGCGAAGGATGGTCCCGTATTCGTAGAGAGGATAGTAGCCGAAGGCGAAAAGGACCTTTTGCCACCTCGAGAGCGGCGAGTAGCGACACAAAACGAAGACACCAACTGAGGACACCAACACGATGAACACTTTGAAAAGAAGGAGACTTCCGTCTGCGTGTTCCAGTAACCAACAGAGGCTGAAAAACGCGTGGCGCCCGATGTATTTGATGTGGTCGAAAAATTCACCGTATCCCGAAGTGAAGCGGGCAACGGTCAGGGGCATCCATTCGTCCCGCCACATCACGTGCCGCAACGCAAAAAACAAATTTACGCAAAAGAATGAGGATGCCGCGACCAGCGCGAAGCGAAAGTTCTTCGGCTGCGACAAACGATCCGCAACTGTGTTTTTTGTGGTCATGCTAGGCAGAGATGCTGCACTGATAATCGGTCAGCCCTTCGGAGAGTTTGAATCGGGGACGCCACCCTAACTCCCGCAATTTGCGGGTTGAAGCAACAAAGCAATCTGCTGTTCGCTCGCGCTCGGTTCGAATTGTCTCGACGGCGAGGTCAGTTCGGCCGCAAAGCCGCGCGACCTCGGACTCAAGGCGGTCCAAAGAAACGCCCTCTCCTGTGCCGATATTGCAGCAACCGTCCGCGTGGCTGAGCGCACATGCCAAGAGACCGGAGGCAACGTCATGCACATGAATGTAGTCGCGAACAGCGCTTGGAGACCGAAGGCGCTCTCGCCCGCCCGCTTGGAAAGCCCGGAAGAGTGAAGAGACAAGCCTGTCAGGATGCTCACTGGGTCCATATGGAAAGAAAATACGAGCCCATGTGAGAGTTGTAGAAGATTTGGAAGCAGCCTTGCGCAAATCGCAATGCAGGCCGTGTTTGGCTTTTGCGTATATTGAGAGGGGGGCAATTGCCGATTTGTCTTCCTCGAGGGCGGAAACTGACGGCGCATACTCTGCGCAGGTCCCACAGCCGACAAAATGCCGGAGGCCTGCATCAGCGAGCCCTTGAAATAAACTTATCGATTGATCCTTGAGCACCACATTTTCGGGCGAATCCAGGTAAACGCCAGGTGTGGCGATCCATGCGCAATGGATGGCTACCTCCGGCTGAAATTCTGATATCGCCTGCCAAGGAATCGAGTCGAGCCGGTGAGGTCTTTGAAGCACATAGAGATCGTGCCCGGCTTCCTTCGCCTGCCGACATACTTCGGAACCGATGAAGCCGTTTCCTCCAGTTATAAATAGCCTCATTTTACGGCACCAAGCCCGGGCAACGCCGAGTCTTTGGGCGAAATGCAACTCACGGAAAGAGGCCAAATAATCCCCAATTCAGCGTCATCGTAGCGGACACCGCGCGCAAGCGTTGGCTCGTAATTCGCCGACATGAGGTAAAGCAACCGACAGTTGTCTGACAGGCACTGAAAACCGTGGGCAAATCCGGCAGGCACATACAGAGACATCCCGTTGGCTTCGGAGAGTTCGAAGGAACGCCACTTTCCAAACAGGGGCGAACTACGGC
This sequence comes from Chthoniobacterales bacterium, assembly GCA_018883245.1. Taxonomy (NCBI): domain Bacteria; kingdom Pseudomonadati; phylum Verrucomicrobiota; class Spartobacteria; order Chthoniobacterales; species Chthoniobacterales bacterium. The sequence goes on along the minus strand of VEQL01000036.1, from coordinate 1,256 downwards.
GGACATCAACAACAACGTCAAAGACTGATCCAGTGAGGCAACTGATTAGCTTAGCCTCGTCAGACGGATGTTCTTGAAAGTGCAGACCACGTAAAGCGCCACGTTGCAACGTGTGACTCACGTTGATTTGAGGCCAATCGCTATTCAATCCGGCTTCCGAGAACATCTCCCGGCAGAAGATTCGGGAGAAAGATCCACGATCGTCTTTAGCCGGACTCAAAAAGACTTGGTGAACACCTCCAAATCCAACATCGACGATCTTCATGGCAGATAGTGCGGCTCAGGCAGCGGAACAAGGAACCTTCCGCCCCCCTGGATGTAGCTTGTTTGCTGCTTGGCTATTTCTTCTGCGAAGTTCCAAGTGAGCAGCAAAGTAACATCCGGCTTGTGTTTCTTCAGAGCTTCCTGATCGAGGATGGGCAAATGGGTTCCGGGGGTAAACCTGCGTTGTTTGTGAGGGCTGCGATCTACAACGAAGTCGAGGGACTCTCGGCCAATTCCGAAGAAATTAAGCAAAGTGCTTCCTTTCGCGGACGCACCGTAGGCCGCGACCTTTGAACCGGCGGATTTGAGCCGCGAGATCTCGTCGTTCAGTTGCTGCCGGAGGTGCAGCACATTGTCGCGGAACCTGGAACCGTATTCAGGACCTCCAACACCGGCGGACGCCTCTTCGGTCAGAATTTCGGAAACACTTGGGTCCGGCTTCGCCGCGTTTTTGTGGGCGATGTGCACGCGAAGCGATCCGCCATGGATCGCCAGCTTTTCGATCTGCACCATTTCAAGCTCATGTCGGGCAAACAGCGGCACCAGAGATGTGGCGTGAAAGTAAAAGACATGTTCGTGATAAATAGTGTCGAACTCGAGGTTTTTCACCATTTCGTGGGCCCAAGGAAACTCCAGAACAATTCGGCCCTTGGGAGCAAGAAGTATGGCCAGCCCTTCTACGAAGTCATTCGTAGAAGGGACATGAGCAAAAACGTTGTTGCCGAGAATGAGATCAGCCCGCCCCCGCTCGCTCACGATGCTTCGCGCGAACTCGGCAGAGAAAAACTCAGAAAGAGTCGGAACACCTTTCGCAACCGCGACCGTCGCTATATTCGTGGCGGGCTCCACTCCTAGGCACGGAACTCCTAGACGGACGAAGTTCTGGAGGAGATACCCATCGTTGCTCGCGATTTCCACGACAAAACTGTTCGCGCCTAGCGAATACTTTTGGTGGTGCGCCTCTGCTGCCGCTTGGGCATGCGCTACAAGCG
>VEQL01000035.1 GCA_018883245.1 Chthoniobacterales bacterium | reverse complement strand
TCGTCGGTGAGATCCGGTTCGGGCTGCTCGTAGCGTTCGTTCAGTGGGAAGTGCTGGTAGAACGAGGCGTTGGCCATGCCGGAGTAGCTGAGCGCATCGGCGTCCTTGTAGCCGTTGTAGGCGGAGATGAGCTTCGAATATTCCCACTCGCAGTGGACGGGGTGTTTCTTGCCGCCTGCACCCGGCCATTTGCCGTCGGGTCCGACATATTTCCACGCCCAGGGAATGAAACCGCCGACCGAATAAATCCGCAGATCGGCATGGCGGGCCATGGTGGCGAGAATCTCCACCAGCGTCTCACGATCGAGTCCGGGGCGCTGACCCGGATCATCCACCGGAACCTCGTCCGGCATCGGGTTGAGGTCGAAGAAAAAGGCGCGTTTCGAGACATAGAAGTCGTGGTTGGCCAGCGTCGAATTCCAGAGGCTTCCGCTCCCGGCCGCCGCGCCGGGCTTTTGCAGCCAATACGCGTCCAGAAAATACGCGAGGTCGGTTTTGCCGGATTTGCCGGACTTCAAATAGTTGTCGAGCGCCCAGCGGTAGGCGTCGTTTTTTCCGCTGCCGGTCGACGGGCGTTGCGTCCCGGCGATCATGCCGCTCTTGTCGAGGAGTCCCCCGATTTCCGCATGCGGAACGCGGGCCACGTCCTTCGGAAAATCCTCCCGTGCGCTCAGCTCGCGGTAAAGACTGCCGTCGCTCGTGTCCTCGCGCAGGACGAAGCGGTTTTCCGCTCCCGCGATGGTCATCGCGATGTTGGAGCCATAGGGCTCGTCCTCACGATAGGTGACCGCCCCGGCCAGCTCGCTGCCGAAAATTTTCAGAAGGTCGCCGACCGAGGCCACGTCGATCACCTCGCGTCCCTTGAGCCATCCGTTTTCCTCCCGCAGGTAGTTCCACCAGAAATCATCGGTCTCCGGCATGCAGCGGAGAAACAGCCTCGGGGCCTTGCGATTGACGTTTCCCTGGATGCTCGCAGCCATTTGCACGGTGTCCCATGCGCGCTTGGCTGCCGCAGGGTCCTTCACCGGATCCAGGGTAGTGAACACGGAGAGATCCAAACGATAAACCGGCTCATTTGCGGGTGTCTGCGCGGGGATTTGCGTCGGAGACTCTTTGCAGCCGCTGACGGCGATCGCCAGCCAACCGAGCAAAAGCGCCGGAACAATCCGCCGCGAAGTCTTCCGCGGCGCGCGCAAAATCATTCCGGATTCCGTGCGGGGTTGCGTGCGCATCATTGGAGGGGATGTTGGAGGATCGGGCTGCGAAAAGAAGCTGCGTTTTTAGCGCAGGGAGACGAGACAGTGAATCTTTCTCGGCATCTCGTTACACAGGGGCGGGGCATTTATTCGTCGCGAAAATCGGGTTCCGGCCCGCGCTGCCCCGTTTCACCTGTTGCCAGTGTTACGGAGGGCGCTTTTGATGCTTGAAGACGGGTTCACGCCTTGGTGTTTTTCGCGAGAGTGAAGGCTTCGCCGCACTTCAATTCGCAGTAGGCGTCGCGGATGCCTTCCATGAACAAATTGGTGCGGAGCAGTTCCGGCGGGATGGTGTTGTCGGCGAACATGCCGTAGTGGCACGGGATGACAGTCCGCACATTGAGTTCGCGGGCCAGCTTGGCGGCATCGCCCGGGCCCATGTTGCGAAATGTGCCGTTGATGACGGCTACCAGCACGTCGGGTTTCGAGGGGCGGGCCTGGATCGCCAGGATTTCGTGGTAGTCGGTGTCGCCGGTGAAGTAAACGCACGGGCCGTCTTCGGCGCTCACGATGAAGCCGACGTGATTGAGGTCATCCTCGCCCAATGGAATGCCCATCACGGTGCGTATCGTGAGGTCGCCGATGCGGTGGACGTGGTTGGGCCATACCATGGTCACGCGGTCGGCGGGAACACCGAGACGCAGGAGGGCATGGTAGGTTTCCGGCGGAGCGAGGTAGGGCCCCTCTTGACCGGCGGCGCGATAGGCGGCCAGTGTCTCCGGATCAAGGTGGTCGGGGTGCGAATGCGTGAAGGCCAGGAGGTCGCATTGCAGGGCCGAGGGATCGAGCGGCGCTGGCACCAGGCGGTCCATGCGCACACCGATGCTTTGCCCGAGGGCGGCGCAGCTGTTGCTGAGGTAGGGATCAATGGCCAGCACTTTCCCGGCCGGCGATTTGACAATGAAGCCCGCCTGGCCCAGCCACCACATGGTGAGGGAACCGGGTTTGACGGTGGTCGCGCGAATTTCGGAGGGAAGGTTCATGATACCGGGGGTCGTTCGATGTGGTAAACGATGCGATCGAGAAAGCGGGCTGCCGGATCGCCGTCCAAGACGCGGTGGTCCACCGAAAGGGTGAGCCGGATGGTCGGGGCAACGACAAGTTTGCCATCGGCGACCCAGGGACGCTGGGCGATTTGCCCGGCGGCGAGCATGGTGCTTTGCGGCTGATGAATGATGGCGGCGAATGAATCCACCCGGCCTTTGCCGAGGTTGCTCAAGCTTGTGGCACCGCCGTCCATTTCGGGGGCGGCCAAACGGCCGGCCCGCGCGTTTTCCACCAAGCGTGCGCGCTCGGCGGCAATTTGTTTGACGCTGAGGCGGTCGAGTCCGCGCAGGATGGGGATGAGGAGTCCGTCTTCAAGGGCGACCACCAGACCGACATCGGCCGAAGCCAGCGGTTGGACGCCGTCGTTGCGCCAGATGGCATTGGCCCAGGGGCAGTCGGCCAAGGCGCGGCCTTGGGCGGCGAGAAGGAAATCGGTGAACGTGACGCGCACGTCGCCGTCGCCGGCGAGCAACTTTTTGCGGGTCTCCATCAGCGCGGAGGCATCGGCCTCGGCTTGCAAATAGAAGTGCGGCACCTGGGTGAAGTTGCCCAGCGTGCGGGCGGCGATGGCGCGGCGGCGGTTGGGTCCGGGTGTTCCCCGGGCGGCTGCCAGAACATCGGCCTCGAGAATGCGGCCTCCGGGTCCGGAGCCCGACACGGCGGTGTGTTGCAAACCGAGTCGGCGCAGGGCGCGGCGGGCGCGGGGAGAGACGGGCGGGTGGGCGCGCATGGGATCAAGCGGGTTCGATTATGGCCACCTGTTCCTTGAGCTGGGCCACGGAATCGACCTGCACAAGGATGGTGGCGAGTCGTCCGCTGGCCGGAGACTCGACATCCACGACGGCCTTGTCGGTTTCGACTTGGAGGATGGGTTCGCCCAATTCGACGGGATCGCCCACGTTCTTGAGCCAAGCGACGATGCGGGCCTCGGTCACCGTGAGATCCATGTTGGGAATGGTGACGGGGATGCCGTTGGCGGGCGCCTTTGCCGCGGTGACTGGAGGGGCAGGGGTGGGAGCGGCGGCTTCGACAGCCGGCTGGGCGCCGGTGGCTTCGGGTGGCCGGGCAGGCTTTGCAGGCCGTGTTTTGTTGGCCAAGTTCAAGGCCAGACGGGTCGGCACGGGAGGGCGGCCTTCGCGCGTGGCTTTGATCGCATCCGCGATGCGCTCGACGTTGAGGAGAGCGGCGCGTTCGAGGGCGGGGCTGAACGGGATGGCCACCGGTTCGGTGTGGCAGCGTCCGACAGGCGCATCGAGTTCGTCGAAGGCCGACTCGACGACCTGCTGGGCGATTTCGGCCCCGAGGCCGAACATGGAGAAGCCCTCATCGGCGATGAACAAATGGCCGGTCTTGGAGACGCTGGCAATAATGGTGTCGATGTCCAGCGGGACGATGGTGCGCAGGTCGATCACCTCGCAGGAGATGCCCTGTTTCCCGAGAATTTCGGCGGCCTGGAGGCACTGAATCACGCTCTGGCCGGCTGCGACCACGGTGATGTCCTTGCCTTCGCGGGCGACGCGGGCCTGTCCGAAGGGGATGAGATACTCGCCCTTGGGCACGGGTCCCTTGGTCGAGAGCAGCATTTTGTGCTCGAGGAAGATGACCGGATCGCTGGCGCGCAGGGCGGTTTTGAACAAACCCTTGGCGTCGCCGGGATTCGAAGGCGCGACGACGATGAGGCCCGGGCAATGGCCCCAGACAGTCTGGTAGTTGCCGCTGTGGTGCGGGCCGGTGTTTTTCATGGCGCCGTGCATGGTGCGTATGACAACGGGCACGCTGATCTGTCCGTTGCTCATGTAGCGCAGCTTGCCGGCTTGGTGAACGATCTGGCTGCCGGCCTCGAAGAGGAAATCTCCCATCATGAGATCGCAGATGGTGCGGGCGCCGGTGACGGACAGGCCGATGGAAGCGCCGGTATATCCCAGTTCGGAGATGGGCATATCCATCATGCGCGCGGGGCCGAATTCCTCGTAAAGATTCTTGGTGTGGCCGAAGGTGCCGCCGCGCAGGGCGGTGCCTTCACCGAGGTAAACGATGTGCGGATCGCGCCGCATTTCCTCGGCGATGCCGTCGCGCACGGCGTTCAACCAGCCTTCCACGACGGTTTCGGTCGGCGTGGCCGGAATCGGCGGATTGATGGGGTCGGCCCAACTGTGGTCGAGCGCGGTGGCGGGATCGGGTTCGGGGGATTTGCGGGCGAAGTCGACCGCGTCGGCGACAATCTGCGAGATGTCGGCATCGATGCGATCGAAGTCTTCCGCTTGCGCCAGTCCCGCCGCGATCAAGCGGTCGCGGAAAGTTTTGAGAGGGCAGCGCGCGAGCCAGTCGTCGATTTCTTCCTGGTTGCGGTAAGTGCCGACGAGCGGATCGCCTTCGTGGTGGCCGACGACGCGGTAAGTTTTCGCTTCGATGAGCGTGGGGCCCTGGCCGGAACGGGCGCGGGTCACGGCTTCGCGCATGGCTTCGTAAACGGCGATGACGTCGTTGCCATCGACGGCAATTCCGGGAATGCCGTAAGCGGCGGCCTTGGTGGCGATTTCCACGTTGGCGGTGACATCGGACAACGCCGTGGCGGTGCCGTAGAGATTGTTTTCGCAGACGAAGACAACGGGCGCGCGTTGGATGCCGGCCAGGTTGATCGATTCGTGGAAGGTGGCGTGCTGGACCGCGCCGTCGCCGAAGAAGGCCACGGACACCTGGTCGGTGCCGCGTTTTTTGGCGCTCATGCCCACGCCGACGGCGGACGGAATGCCGCCGCCGACAAAACCGTTGGTGCCGAAGAGGCCGACCTTGGGCTGGTAGAGGTGCATGGTGCCGCCGCGGCCGCCGCAGCAACCGGTGGCCCGGCCGTAGAGTTCGGCCATGACTTCGCGGGGGCTCACGCCCTTGGCCAGCGCGTGGCCGTGTCCGCGGTGCGTGCTGGTGATCCAGTCATCCGCGCGCAGGTGTGCGCAGACGCCCACACCGGTGGCCTCCTCGCCGATGTAAAGGTGGATGAAGCCCGGCATCTCGCCTGCACGGTAAGCTTTCTGCGCTTCGGCCTCGAAAATGCGCAGCAGCGACATGCTGCGGTAAAGGTCGAGCAACTGCTCGCGATTCAAGCCGGCGAATTCCTTGGCCGGTGCGGGTGGGGTGGACTTTTTGTTTTTCATTTTTGGAGATCAGTTGGCGGCTTGCACCGGATTGGTGAGGCGACCGATTTTTTCGATTTCCACCTCGACGGTGTCGCCGGGTTTGAGCCAGAGGGCAGGCTTGCGCGCCATGCCCACGCCGTGCGGAGTGCCGGTGATGATCACCGTGCCGGGCAGCAGGGTGGTATCCTGGCTGAGAAATTCGATGATCGCGGCCACATCGAACACCATGTCGTTGGTGTTCCAATCCTGCACGGTCTGGCCGTTCAGGATGGTGCCGAGACGAAGTTCGTTGGGATCGGGAATTTCGTCGGCCGTGACCAAAACGGGTCCGAGCGGCAGGAAGGTGTCAAAGCCTTTGCCCCGGCACCATTGGCCGCCGCCGAGATTGAGCTGCCAGTCCCGCGCGCTCACGTCATTGGCGCAGGTGTAGCCGAAGACGTGATCGAGCGCACTGGCCCGCGTGGCATTCTTGCAGGCTTTGCCGATGACCACCGCCAATTCGCATTCGTAGTCCACCTCCGTTGCGGAGCAGACTCTCGGTATGCGGATGGGCTTTCCATGGGCTTGCAGCGCGTTGATTCCCTTCATGAAAACGAGGGGACGCTCGGGCACTTTCATGCCGCCGCATTCCTCGATATGGTGCCGGTAATTGGCGCCGATGCAGTAAATGGCCGGCGGCTCGGCCGGCGGAAGCAGGTCGAAGCCCGAAACCGTCTGCGCGGTCGGCGTGAAGCCCGACTCGATGCTGCCGGCGAGCGCGCACGCCGTGCCGTCGTCATTGAGCGATCCGTATTGCGGCGGCGAGCCGGCTTTTTGATAGCGTATGACCTTCATGATTTTGCAAGGTCGGCCGGTTTGTCGTGTCGCGCGCATTCTTCCAGGCGCTGCTGCACCGCTTCCATGTGCTCCCGCATGGCTTGTTCCGCCCGCAAGGGATCGCGGTCCCGGATGGCATCGACAATTTTCTGGTGCAGAAGACGTATGGCGACCGGGTCCAGAATTTGGCCCTGCGTGCTTTGCACAATGGATTTCCGCATCATGTCCTCCACGAGTTGGAGAATCTGCGCCAGCAGGTCGTTTCCGGCGATCTTCGCAATGTGCTGGTGAAACGCGATGTCCAGCCTTTGGGTCGCCTCGAGATCCTCGTCCTTCTCAACCGTGCTCGTGAGTCGGTCGCACAAGTCCTGCAGCTTCTCGACATCGCCGGCAGTGGCCTTGAGGGCGGCCTGCCGTGCGGCATGGCTCTCGATGGCATTGCGAAAGTCGGTGAATTTGGCCAGATCGGCCAGGGAGACCGACAGGGAGCTGCGGATCACCTGCACCGTGTCGCGCACGCTGTCCTGATTGCCCACGAACAAACCTCGCCCGCGCCGGACCTCCACCAATCCCAGCGCCTGCAGCCGCCGGGTCGCCTCGCGGATCACCGTGCGGCTGACGCCGAAGCGGTCGCAAAGTTCGAACTCGCTGGGGAGTCGGTCGCCGGGCTTGATGGCGCCTGACTCGATATTGTTGCGCACCTGATCCACGACGCTGTCAACGAGCGTGCGTCGCCGGGAGAGGGAGTTGATGTTCATGACAGAGTTTCCCGTTTTTTATTTTGCCGTGTAGCCGCCGTCCACGAAGAGCACTTGGCCGGTGACCATGCTGCCGGCCTCCGAAGCCAGGAACACGCAGGGGCCCACGAGTTCCGCGGGTTCCCCGAGGCGGCCGAGCGGGATCGCTGAAACCATGCGGTTTTGCAAGTCGCCGCCGGGGTTGAAGTTGGGATCGGCCAGCATCGCGAGCAATCCCGGTGTGCGAAACTGACAGGGGGCGACCGCATTGACGCGGATGTTGTGCGGAGCCCATTCGACGGCCAGTTCGCGGACCAAGGCATTCACGCCGGCTTTGGCCGCTGCGTAGGGACCCGTTCCCCGGCCAAGAGCGCGCTGGCTGGCGAGGCTGCTCATGAGCACGACGCTGCCGCCGCCCTGCCGGCACATGATGCGGCCCGTCTCGCGGACCAGAAAAAACGTCCCCCGGAGATGGGAGCCGATGGTGAAATCAAAATCCGCCGTGCTCATCTCGGTGACCGGCGAAAGCTTGGCGGCGCCCGCCACGTGCAGCAGGACATCAATCCGGTTGAAGTGTTCCAAGGCGCGGGCTGTGACCAGGGCAACTTCGGATTCCACCGAGACATCAGCTGCGCAGGCGAGGCACGGAGTGCCGTTGGTTTCAAGTTCCGTGGCCAGCGCTTGCAGCGCCATGGCTTCTTGATCCACGAGCACCAAGGAGGCTCCGAATTGGGCGAAGCCTTGGGCAAGGGCGCGACCGAAACCGCCGGCGGCACCGGTCAGCAGGACGACTTTGCCGCCCATTTGAAAGAGGTCGGGCGCGGTGGATTTGGACAGAGTGGAACTTAACATGCCGGAGAGGCGTAATTTGACTCTTTACATATGATGTATGACATCCTAAGACCTATCAAGTCAAAAGTCCCATAGCTTGACACGGAGATCGTTGCGCTTTATCGCCACACACTTCTTGTCAGCACCACATCCCCCAACCCCATGAGCACAAATCGCCTTAAAGGTCGCAAAGCATTGGTCACCGGATCCGGCACCGGCATCGGCCGGGAAATCGCCCTTGAGTATGCCCGCGAGGGTGCGGACGTGGTTTTCCACTATTCGCGCAGCCCGGGCGGTGCGCACAGCGGAGTGGCAGAAGCAGAGGCCTTGGGTGTTCGCGCGAGTGCCGTGCAGGCGGACTTCAATAACTTGGACGATGTCCGGCGCCTGGCCGATGAGGCTGTGGCGGCGCTGGGAGGGATCGATCTTTTGGTGAACAACGCCGGGATCACGATGAACCTGCCGTTCGAGCAGGTGACGCCGGAGCAGTTCGACACGCTGTATCGGGTCAATGTGCGGGCGCAGTTTTTTCTCACCCAGCGGTTGCTGGCCCCGCTGGAGCAGGCCCGGGGAGTGGTGATCAACTTGTCGTCGGTGCATGCCTACCAAGGCATGCGCGAACATTCCGTCTATGCGGGCACCAAGGGGGCGATTGTCTCCTACACGCGGGAGCTGGCAGTGGAACTGGCGACGCGGGGCATCCGGGTCGTAGGGTTGGCACCGGGTGGCGTTTGGGTCGAGAACACCACGAAAGCGGCGGCGGGCCAAGACCTGTCCGCACAGCTGGGGAGCAGCATTCCGTGCGGATTCGTGGCATTGCCGCCGGACATCGCCAAAGTCGCGGTGTTTTTGGCTACCGGGGATGCGCGTTATTTTCTGGGGCAAACATTGATCGTGGACGGCGGGACAACTTCCTGGCTTCCGTTTGGCGAGCAATGGAGCCAGCCGCTCGAGGCCAAATTTGGCAAAGGCTACGTCCCGGGCCTGTAACTCTCCAACCTATCCAACCTCCTATGAACTCTTCTTCCAATACTCCTCATCCCGTTTACGGATTTTTGGTGGCGCTGGTCGCCGCCCTCGGCGCCTTCATTTTCGGCTACGACCTGTCGTTGATGGCCGGGGCCAACACCATCATGCGGCAACAATTCAACCTCTCGGAAGCGGAGTTTGCCTTTGCCACATCGAGCGGCGTGCTGGGATGCGTGGCGGGGCCTTTTCTGGGGGCGTGGCTGTGCGACCGGTTCGGCCGCAAGAAGAGCCTGATTTTTGCTTCGCTGCTGCTGGCCGTCAACGCGATCTTCACCGCCTTGGCCCCGAATATGTGGGTGTTCAACTTCTTTCGCATCTTGGGCGGCGTGGGTTGCGGCATCTGCTCGGTGGCTTCGCCGATGTATATCGCGGAAATTTCGTCGCCCAAATCCCGCGGCGCCATGGGGCTGATGTATCAGGTGGCTGTCGTGATCGGCGCTTTGTCGGCGGGTCTGGCCTGCTACTTTCTCGCATTGCTTCTGCCGGACTCGGTGAGCTGGCGATGGATGTTTTTCTCGCAGATGGTGGCGATCGTTTGTTTCGTGGGCCTGCTCTTTCCCATGCCGGAAAGTCCCCGCTGGCTGGCCGAGGAGGGCCGCGATGAGGAAGCCGGCGCGGTTCTCGCGCGGATCGGCGGCGAGGACTTCGCCCGCCAGGAAATGACCGGCATCCGTGCCTCGCTCCAGCAGGAAGAGGGTGGTTGGCGGGAGTTCTGGGCACCCGGAATGCGGAGTGCCTTGCTGGTGGGTCTGCTGCTGGCGTTTTTCAACAACTTCACCGGCTGGAGCGGGATCGCGATGTATCTTCCCACGCTCTTCAAGATCGGGGGGTTTCCGGATACGGCTGACGCCATCATGCAGTTTGTGGTGGCTTATGCTTTCATGGGGGCGGTGACCATCGGGTCCATGTTCGTGGTGGACCGCTGGGGGCGCCGGCCGCTGTGGAACGTGGCTTCGGTGGGGATGTGTGTGGCAATGTTCCTGGCCGGGTTGGTGTTTCAATACCACATCAAAGGTTATGCCGTGCTCGCGGTGGTGATGCTCTGCGCCATTCCGCATGCGCTGGCCCTCGGCGGCCTGCCTTGGCTGATGATCCCGGAGATTTACCCCACCCGCATCCGGGCCAAGGCGGTTTCGGCCATCGTGACGTTTTTGTGGCTAACCATCTTTCTCGCATCAACCATCTTCCCGCTCATGATGAGTTGGTCGCGGAGTTTGGTCGGCACCGAGGCGGCGGCCTTCTGGGTGTTCTCCGGAATTTCCCTGCTTTCGCTGCTCTTCGGCAAGACGCTGCTGCCCGAAACCCGGGGACGCACCCTCGAGGAAATCGGAGACAACTGGCTCCGGCGCGGGCACTGAGCTTCGGTCGCAGTCGCGATCACGAAATCAAACACCCGGGTTCGCGGATCCTTCCTTTGGCACGAGGAACAAGATTGTTCCGTGCCGCCCTGCACCTTTTGGCTGAACCGGGAGCCGGAGCGCCAACACCGGGAGAGCGACCGTTTATCGTTGCGGGTAGTTTTGGAGAAGCTGGATAACTTCGGAAATCGAAGGACTTGTTCCCGAACGCACATAGGCGCCGGAGGTGGCGTTGCCGAGAAGGAGCCTGTCTTCGGGAGGCAAGTGCAGAACCAAGCCGAGGGCATAGCCGGCGTTGAAACGGTCGCCCGCGCCCGTGGATTTGACGGGTTTTTCGCAGTAAGGACCGGGGGCCTGGGCGGTGCCGTCTTCATTGGCGAGGACGGCAAAGCGCGTGGCGTGAATCACAACTTCGTCGATCCCCAAAGCGCCCTGCAGCGCTTTTGCCTGCCCGGCCGCCCCGTCCATCTCGGGACGCTTTTCATGCGGTTGGGAGAGGATGTCGGAGAGGATGTTCGCTTCGTTCTGGTTCAGTCCGAGCGTTGTCCGGCAATGGCGGTTCAACAAGGGGAGTCCTTCGAGCATGGCTTCGATGTCGGCCCGGGATCGCGACGAGGGGTCGACAAGGTCCAGAAACAAAAAAGGACGATGCTCCAATTTGGCGAAAACCTGCTCGGCAAGAAGTTGCCAGCAGGCCGTCATGTGCGGGTAAAGCGTCCAATCCACGAAAGCAATCAGGTCGGCCGCCCTGCAGGATTTTTCAAAATCCTGTTCGGCAAGCCGCTGTTTGACATAGTCCGGGGTGAATTCGGCGAGATGACTGACCGAGGAGAACATGAGTTTGCCGTCGGCGAACTCGAAGGCGAGGGTGCGTCCGGGTTCGCGGCCCCAGCTGTGCAGTGTCGCTATCCGGGAATAGGCATCGAAGGCCGCGTGGACGGGTTGGCCCACGGTGGCAAATGTCGTCACCGCCACCCCCAAGGTTGCGAGGCCGTCGCCCATGTTCACGGCGCAACCGCCGGGATCGGTTTGGGTGACGACGATTTCGCGGAGGCTGGAGTGACCGGCGGCCGCTTTGACGAGGTCGCCGAACTGGTCGATATGTTCAACGCGCGCGAAGCGTTCGAGGCTTTTGCGCTCGGCAACGAGCGAAATCATTTCGTCCACAAAACCGTCGAAGCCCGTGACAACGCGGTGCTTGGGGATTTCGCCCGATCGGGCGGTCAGAGTTCCGGCGAGCGCTTGCGGATTCACGATTGCTTCTCGCTGACGAGACGAACGGTGGCGGGCTCGTCCTCTTCGATGCCGGGGAAACGGCCGATGTCGGGATCGACGAAAAAGTTGTCATTGGCGTCATCATTGGCGGTGGAAACTTCCCCGATGATCGTCTCGGGCGCGCTGGCCCAAAATGCGTGATAAATCCCCGGCGTGAGGGTGATTCTTTCGCCGGCCGAAAGGGTCAACTCGCCTCCTTGCGCATGGTGCCGCTCCTCGCCGTTGACCCGGATGGAGAACCGGTCAGGTTGTGCGGCCGCCTCCGGATGACCGGACCATAGCTGCAAAGTCAGCCGGCCGTGGCGGCAAATGATGTCCTCTTTCTTTTTGGCGTGGGTATGTGCCGGGGTGATTTGGTTCTCCCGCGCATACATCAGCTTTTCGCAATACTCGGGCTCCTCGGCGAGGTTGATGAGGGTGAGTCCGCAGCGCGCGAAGTTGCCGAGACCGAAGTCGGTGATATCCCAGCGAGGGTTGGGCGGGAGAGCCCAATGATGCTGACGAAAGCAGGATTCGGCTTCCCGAAGCATGGCGTTGATTTCGGACCGTTTCATAGTGGCGGGCGGATTGACGGAGAAAAAATGTTTGGCTTCCGGGTATGATCGGTAGAGGCGAAAGAGCTGAGATGTTTCACAAGCTCGCGCGTTGCCGTCATCAGCGGTAGCTCATTTTGTTGCGCGTCAATTGAAGGTCCTGTTGCAAAGGACGCTGCGGGCGGAGTCCGCTTTGCTGCAGCACGCCATGGTAGGCTTTGACGGCTTCGACCGGAGTGACCTCGCCCTCGACGATGCGCCGCAAGAGGTCGATGAACGCCAGCGGGTGCTCGGAAAGATTGATCTTGCGGCCGAAAAGCGCGACACGCGCCCCGTGCTTCTGCGCGTCGTGGATGAGTTGGAAGGCGTCCAGCGTCGTTCCGGCGCTGCCTCCCAGTATGCCGACGATCAGGCGCGGATCATAGGAAACGAGTTCCTCCAGGGGGCCGGGTCCGTTGTAGGGAATTTTGAGAAAGATCGGCCGCCCGACCGATGTGACGCCGGCCAGCGTGCGGATGATGTGGTCGTTGAGAAAAGCACCGACCTTGCGGTCGGGGATGCCGGGATCGACGTTGGGGTTGAAGACTTCGAGGAAATAACGGAAGTGCTTGCGCTCGGCCTCGAGGCGGAACTCGTGGAAGTCCTCCAAGGCTTTGTGGTCCGCGTCGATGTCGTTGGTGAAAGTGATCGAATAAAGCCCGAGGTCGGCGCCGGTGAACGGCCGGGTGCAGTCGTCGGTGATCCGCCCGTATTTGATGTGGCAAATGTTGGCCGAGCGGAAAGAACGCGACGGGTGGTGCGTGGGATATCTGCCGCCGCGCACAGCCCAGACGTCCGTTGTGTCGTTGGCCCGCGCCGCGGGGGTGATCTCGGATTTCTCGAACAGTCCCTCCTGCATGGCCAATCGCTCGAGATTGGATGCCGAGAGCAGCATGATATCGACGACGTCCTGGTGGATGACCGCACGGATTTGCCCGAGATACTCATCCAAGGTTTTCCAGCAACCCTCGGATTCGTTGTAGCCATGGCGGCAGGAACCGTTTTGCGGCCCCGGAGCGGTCACGCCGAAGGCCATGTCCGCGTCCTTCGCATCGGCGATGATGAAATCCTTGGCCCCCGAGGGGTCGCGCAGGATGTTGGCGATCTTTCGGTCCAGACGTTTCATGAAAACAAGCATCCTGCCTTAAATTGGCGCCGGTTAGCAGGAAAATATTGGAAGCTATCCCGAACCTTGGCCGGGCGGCGTTGCGGACAAGCACGCGCCGCCGGACTTTTTCTCATCCCCGGCTACTTTTTGAGGATGCCGACGATATCGGTGTCATAATCGATATACGTGTCGTAGCGCCCGCGCATCCACAGCACGCAATCGGCAAAGTATTTCTGGCGCGGAAGATACGGCCTGATGTTGTCCGCGGCGGGATCGAAGGTGAGTTGCTCCCAGGTCCACTTGGCTCCCTGGTCGGCGGTGGTCCCGCGGAAGATCTGCTTCCTGCCGGTTTCGCCCGGCTGGCCGGTGACCGGATCCACCTCGGTCGAGATGTAAATCCGGTTGGTGTCGTTCGGATCGATGGCAATGCCGCCGGCATAGTGGTTTTCCGGCACGTAAAGATGACGCCCGGCATAGGCGATCTGCTGCTGGATCCACTTCTTCGCGGTGGCATCCCAGCGGGCGTAGCGGAAGCGCAGGTCGCTGCCTTCGTCCCCGTCGGCTGAATTGATGAAAACCGCGACGGGATTGCCGTCCGCTGCATAAGCCATGTCCCAGACCCAGCCGCGACCGTCGGTTTTGCCCTCGTAAACCAAGGTTGCTTCGCTCGGGAGGACCGGATTGCCCGCCATGACATCGTTCATCGAGCGGATGAGGGTGCCATCGCTGCGGTGGAGATTACCGCCCTGATAATACAAGTGGTAAACGTTGTTCTCGCGCTGGTCCCGCGGATGGCCGTCGGTGAAGAGCAGGTCGATGCGGTCTTTTCCATTGTTGGCGTATTTGACGTAGGGCCGGTGGCCGTCGACTTTGACAAGTCTCGTCGGCGCGCTCCACGTGGCTGCGCCATCCTCCGACGTGACGAAGGTCGGATTGCCCCCGATCCCGCGGAAGAAATTGTAGATGCGCCCGCCCTCGTCGGAGAGTTGGAAGAGGTTCGAGTAGCATGTTGACGGTGCAGATTGGAAAACCTGCTCGGGCCCCCAACGGAAATCCACGCCGGCGCCGACTTTCACCGGCGTGGCGATGCGCCAATACCATTTGTCCTCGAGGCCGTGTTTGGCATAGACGGCCAGAATCCGGCCGTCGTTCAGCTCGAGCAGCGCGGGATTGTTGTGGTCGTCGAGGCTTTCCCACGAACTCAGATCCTGCTCCACGAAGCTGAAGGGCGACTGGCGCAACAACGGTTCGAGGATGGCCACCTTGGCCCGGCCGGTGACCGCGTCGAGACTTCCGACGATGAGATGCCGCCGGGCCACGATGGCGCGCGGATCGTTGAACCATGTCCAACCGCCCTGCTTCTGGATGGTCACGACTTCATACGGCGCAGCGAGCTTGGCGATCTCGGCGGCCGTGATGTTCATCTGGTAAAGCTCGCTGCCGGCCAGCAGAAACGAGCCGCTGGTGTAGTCCATGGTGTTTTCCGGTCGCACCGGACCGGGCATCCCACTGATCAATTGGGCATAGCCCAAGCGTCCCTCGGGATTGATGCAACCGAGCAAGCCCTCCCACGCATTGAGCGCGGCGGGTAGGTAGGTCCTTTTGTCGAGGTAGCCGCGGTTGATGCCCGCCAGCAGGCCGTAGCAGAAGAAACTGGTGCCGCTGCTGTCAGGCTCGGGATACCAGGAAGGATCGTTGAGTGAGGTCCGCCACATGCCGTCCGGCTGCTGGTAGCGCAGGATGCTCTGGGTGAGCGTGCGGAAAAGCCCGAGATACTTTTCCCGCATCGGGTCGTCTTTCGGCAGATGATCGAGCACGCGGATCAGGCCGGCATAAACCCATCCGACGCCGCGGGCCCAAAACACCTTTTTGCCGGAGCCCGTCTTGACCGTGAACTGAGTTTCGTCGCGAAAGACGAGCTTTTCTTCAGGGTTGTAAAGGAAGTCGATCGAGTCCCAGTAGAGCTTGTGCAGGAGTTCGCGGTATTTGGGATCGCCGGTTGCCGAGGACATCGCGGCCAGCACGGGCGGCGCCATGTAGAGCGAATCGCACCACCACCAGAGATTGCGGCCGGTGAACGGACGTTCCTTCTCCTTCCATATCACGTGCCCGAGTTCCTCGTGCTTGATGACCTCGCGGTTGAACATCGTTTCCAGCGCGGCCTTGGCGTCGGCGATCATGGCCGGATCGCGCTTGATCGCGTAAATGTCGAGGTAGGTTTGCGCCGTGCAAAGCTGGTCGGCGTTGAGATACGGCTCCGGCACCTTCCACCCGGCGCCCTCGGACCATGCAATAGCCTTGTTCAGATACTCCTCGTTGCCCGTGGCGCGGTAAGCGGCCAGAACCCCGGTGTAAAAAGTGCCGGTCATCCAGTTCGGCCCCGCATCGGCCTTGGACGGGTTGCGGGCATACTTGGCCATCTGGTAGTCGGCCACGCGGCTCATGGCGTCCGCCACCACCTGCCGCTCGGCCAAACCGATCTGGCTCATCGTGAGTTGCGTGCCGGCACCGAAAGCGCCCGGTGCCAGAGCAGCACCGAGGATACTAAATGATACCATCTGCCGGAGCGGATGCGGTTTTTTGAGGGACGATGTCGGGGTCATAGTTGGATTAAATAAAAAAATGATTTTTCGTGCGGGGCTCTTTTCAACGTTCGCAGGTTATTTTTTGAGGATTCCGACGATGTCGGTGTCATAATCGCGATAGGTGTCGTAGCGCCCGCGCATCCACAGCACGCAATCGGCAAAGTATTTCTGGCGCGGCAGATACGGCCTGATGTTGTCCGCGGCAGGATCGAAGGTGAGTTGCTCCCAAGTCCACTTGGCACCCTGATCGGCGGTGGTCCCGCGGAAGATCTGCTTCCTGCCGGTTTCGCCCGGCTGGCCGGTGACCGGATCCACCTCGGTCGAGATGTAAATCCGGTTGGTGTCGTTCGGATCGATGGCAATACCGCCGGCATAGTGGTTTTCCGGCACGTAAAGATGACGCCCGGCATAGGCGATCTGCTGCTGGATCCACTTTTTCGATGCGGCATCCCAGCGGGCGTAGCGGAAGCGCAGGTCGCTGCCCTCATCGCCGTCGGTGGAGTTGATGAAAACCGCGACGGGATTGCCGTCCGCTGCATAAGCCATGTCCCAGACCCAGCCGCGACCGTCGGTTTTGCCCTCGTAAACCAAGGTTGCTTCGCTCGGAAGCACCGGGTTGCCCGCCATGACATCCTTCATCGAGCGGATGAGGGTGCCATCGCTGCGGTGGAGATTACCGCCCTGATAATACATGTGGTAAACGTTGTTCTCGCGCTGGTCCCGCGGATGGCCGTCGGTGAAGAGCAGGTCGATGCGGTCTTTTCCATTGTTGGCGTATTTGACGTAGGGCCGGTGGCCGTCGACTTGGATGAGCCTCGTCGGCGCGCTCCACGTGGCAGCGCCATCCTCGGATGTGACAAAGGTCGGATTGCTCCCGATCCCGCGGAAGAAATTGTAGATGCGGCCGCCCTCGTCAGAAAGTTGCGCGAGATTAGCGTAGCATATCAACGACTGCATCTGGAAAACCTGCTCGGGCCCCCACTGGAAATCCACGCCGGCGCCGGCTTCCACCGGGGTGGCGATGCGCCAATACCATTTTTTCTCGGCTGAATGTTTGGCATAGACGGCCAAAATCCGGCCGTCACTCAGCTCGAGCAGGCCGGGATTATTGTGGTCGTCCAGGCTTTTCCACGAACTCAGATCCTGCTCCACGAAGCCGTGGGGTGGTTGACGCAACAGCGGCTCGAGAATGGCGACCTTGGCCCGGCCGGTGAGCGCGTCGAGACTTCCGACGATGAGATGCTGGCGGGCCACGATGGCGCGCGGATCGTTGAACCATGTCCATCCGCCGTGCTTTTGGATGGTCACAATTTCCTGCGGTGTCTCGGGCTTGGGTGAATCACCAGCTGCCAATGCCTCCTGCGCCAAGGCGCCAAGGACAACGCAAAATGCGGACCGCAGGAGCGGATGCGACTTCTCAAGCAAAGGTTTCATCTTGGTGTTGTAGGGTCAGGGGTTGTGATCGGTGTGGCTATATAGGACGCCTTGAACCCCGTCAACTGGCGGGTTCCGATTCGGCATCGGCGCCCAGCCCCCGCTTGCGAAGTGTGACTTCCGCCTGCTCCGCGCAATAGCGGTCCGAACTGCTCAGATTTTTGTCGGTTTTCATGCGTTCGCGGATGGAGCGTCCGGTCTCTTGCACGAGAGGGAGCAACGGTTCGGCGAGAGGACCGAGGTAATCAATGAGATTGAGGGCATTGAGACGCTCCTGCCAGGTTCCCTCTTTGATTACGCGGGTAAGCGCGGCGTCGGCATTGGAGCGGTCATTGCCGGTCTTGATGAGCGCCCAAGCGGCAGCGGCGGCAAGGTCGCCGTAATCCGAGGCGAGCAACTTTTCGAGCGCAGGGACATCGACTCCGGATGGCAGACTGCTTCGGTTGCCGATGGCGATGCAGGCGTGGTATTGGGCGACCGGATTACCCGAGGAGAGGGCAGCAGCAATTTCGGAGTCCGGGGTTTTGCTGATCTGGTCGAACCCGGCCCACTTCTCGGCGGCCACGGTATCATAGGAGGAGCCTTTGAGAAGCGCACGGCGGGAGCCTGCGGTCTTGCCCATTTTGTCCATCATTCCCTCGGGCATGAAGCCCAGGTCGCCCTGGGTCTTGTAGCGGTTGGCAAGGTGGGCACGCATCGCCTCGAGGTCCTTCGCATAGGCTGGGTCGGCGGCGAGGTTGTGAAGCTCGTCGGGGTCCTTGGTTATATCGTAAAGCTCCTCCGCCGGCCGCGTCGCCGCACAGAAAGGCTTGGCGGCCTCGGGCAGGTTGCCCGATTTCATCGCGGCGCGGAGTGCCTGCATGGCAGGGGCAACTTCGAAGCCCGGGACTTCCTGGTAGAGCGGTTTCCACGGTTGGTAGTTGCGGATGTATTTGAACTTGCCGGTGCGCACGGCGCGCACGCAGTCGTAGCGTCCGTTGATGCGGTCGCGTGCAGCGGTGACGGCCTCCGGCGCCGGCGGGACGTCCTTGCCGATGAGCGGACGGCCTTGATGCCATGCGGGAGGATTGATTCCGGCGAGCTTGAGAACGGTGGAAGGGAAGTCGGCGAAGCTGACAAGGCTGTCGTCACTCGAGCCGGGCTGAGGCATACCCTCGACCGCCTGGCCGCCCGGGGGCCGGATCACCAACCCGGAGTGGAGCCCGCTGTCATAAAGATAGGTTTTCGCGCGCGGGTAGCCGCCGTCGCCGTGATCCGACATGAAAATCACCCAGGTCGAATCGAGCAGGCCATCCTCCTCGAGTTGTTTGAGGAGGCTGGCCACATGGCGGTCCGAGAAATTCACATTGTCCCACGTGCGGCCGATGGCCTCGCGTGTCTCGGCGGTGTCGGGAAGCCACGGTGGCACGGTGACTTTCGAGCGGTCTGCCTTGCGTTCTGCGGGGAGTTTGCCCCCGGATTTGGCATAGGCATCGTCGGATTGCACCCGCCCCTGGTGCATTCCCTCGAGGTTGAAGACGGAGAAAAATGGCTGGCTGGGATCCTTGCGATCGCGCCAGTGGGCCTTGGTGGAAAGCACGTCCCACGCACCCTTCGGCACCGCGAAGTTGTAGTCCGTCTTGGCGTTGTTCGACGTGAAATAGCCGGCCTTGCGCAGGAGTTCCGGATAAGTGACCACCTCTTCCAGCGGACCGGCATCGGAGCGCATGTTCTGGCTTCCGAGGCTGTTGGGGTGGATTCCCGTGATCCAACACGAGCGGTTCGGGGCGCAGACGGCGGCGATGCCGAAATATTGCGTGTAGTTCACGCCTTCCCGCGCGAGACGGTCCACAGCCGGGGTGTTGGCGAAGCCGGTTTTGTCATTCGGGCCGAAACGGTTGGCGCTGGTGTCTTCGTAGGTGATGACGAGGAAGTTCGGTCGCTGTGGGGCGGGGGACTGCGCGGGTGAGTGAGCGATTGCCCCGAGGAGCGAAAGAATAAGAAGTGTGCGGGATTTCATGTTGTGTGCTGTGCGCTCAGTGCTCGATCACTTGGCCCAAGATCTTGGTGTCATAGACATAGAATTTCGGATACGTCCCCTGCATCCAAAGCACGACGCTCTTGCCCTTGGTCCAGGCCGGCACGACCGGTCGGAGGTTGTCGGTTGCGGAGTTGGATGTTATCGGAGCCCAAGTCCAAGACTTCCCGCCGTCGCCGGTCTTGCCCATGTAGATTTCGTTTTGGCGCTGCCCCGTGGCTGAACTGATGAGCGGCTTGTTGGTCACCGGATCCGAGCTGGTCGAGATGAACACGACGTCCGGGTTGGACGGATCGACCGAAGCGAGGCCGGTGTAGTCGAGTTCGCTGGACGCGCCGAAATTGTCGCCGCCATAAGCGAGGAAGCTGACATTCCATTGCTTGCCGTCGTAGCGCGCGTAAAAATACCGGTGATCGTCGGGATTGTCGTCGGCCCGGAACTGGAAGATGCCGACCGGTTGGCCGCTGGCGTCGGTCTTCAAATCAAGCTGCCAGCCGCGGCGCATCGCGGCGCCCTCGATCATCGTCCCGTCCTTGAGCAGCGGCGTGAGTTCGGTTGGCGGCGTGCCGGTGTCATCGGAGAGATCCTTGTCCACCACGGTGCCGTCGTAGCGGTGGAGTTGGTTGTTCTCCATGTAGCCGGCGTAGATCGAGTTGAGCAGCGGGCCGGGCGCGGTGCGGTCCTCGTTGAAATTCACGCGCGGGTGATCGTCGGTCGAAAAGATGTGGATCTTGGATTTTTCATCGCCGGCGTATTTCACGTAGGCGCGACCTCCATCGTTGTCCTTCGGCCAGGGATCGAGAGCGTCGAGCACGCGCCCGGCATACTTCCAAGTCTGCCCGAGATCGCCGGAAATCAGGAAATTCGAGTCGAAACCCCGCGAGCGGATGCCGTTGAAGACCACGTTGGTCTGGCCGCTCCATTCGGCCAGAAAATTCGGGTTGGTGTAGGTCACGCCGCCGTTGGTTTCCTCGAAGCGGAAAGTTTCCGACCACTCCTTGGGATCACCGGGATTGGTCGAAATTTTCGAGCGCACGATCGGGTCATTGCCGTGCTTCGACCAGGTCACCAGATAGCGGCCGTCGGGCCGGATCATGAACGCGGGGGAGGCGTGGTCATCCATCTGCAGGCGGTCGTCGAGTTCCACCCGGCCGCGCACCGGACCGCCATCGCGGTCCACCGAATCCAGTTCCACCCAATAAAGATCGACGTCCCCGCGCTGCCCGGTGCCCGCTTCACCGAAGGTGACCACACCTGTCAGCAGAATGGGTTTTTCGGGCTTGGCATCGTCAACGATTGCGCGCGGATCCTGGAACCAGCACCAAGCCCCCGGGCGGTCCGGATCGGAAACCTCGAAAACCTTCGAGTGCTTGCGTGAGAGATCGGACAGACTGCCGACCATCTTGCCGGGATTGACGGCCAGCGGCGGCGCATCGCCGGACCCGGCGGCAAACGCAGTAGAGGCTGCAAGACAAGTGAGCAAAAGCGTTTTGAGGGAAATCGACGACATAGGGAACGATGGATAATACACGCCACGCCGATGGTGAGGAAGAAGAGTTTGCCATTGACGCCGGTGTTTCGCTCCTGAACGATCCCGCGCTCTTGGCTCCGCCTATGCCAAGGCAGGAGAACCATTTTGAAACTCCTTTGCCATCATGATGACTCCCCGCCTCCGAACAAGCCGTCCCTGTCTGCGTGTGCCGGCCCTCTTGGCCTGTGCCTTGGCGATTGTTTCGCCATCGCTTGACGCCCAAGAAGCTGCGCCCAAGCCCGCGCCGAAGCCAGCCTATCCCAACGAAACCGATCCCGACTCCCCGCGCCGCTCCAAACTCGATCCCTCGCGGCCGGACGAAATTTTGCGCATCGACGCCACCGGCGACGGCAAGCCCGATGTGATCGAGCGCTGGGTGGGCGGACGGCGCGTGCGCTTCTTTGACGAGGCTGGGGCGACCAAACCCGAAGACACCTTCGGCGACACCATCAACGGGGCCATGCAGGTCGATGTCGATGGCGACGGCTATTTTGACGGACCCAAGGATTACACCATCAAGTGGGCCGACCGCGACAGCGACGGCATTGCCGACATCGAGGCTTACAACAGCAATCCGAAGCCGGGGTTTCCGAGCGTCTTCGGGCCAAGCGGGGCAGTGTTTTATATGACAATCGATCCCGACAACACCGGGATGCTCGCCGACTTGGACTGGAAGGATGTCTCGGTGGACTGGACCCGCTGGGATACGCCCACCAACTGGCGCCCCAACTACCATGGCAACGCCACCTTCCTCAAGGAGCACGCCCCGATCTGGGCGGTGGAAACCCCGGAGTTCACGTGGGAAAACCCGTTTCTGTTTTTCGATCCCGACGGCGACGGACTCTCCGAGGTATCCATCCGCGTGGCCGACAACCGCGCCTTTGTCGGGCCCGGCCAGATGCGCCTGCGCTTTGATGGCATCGTGGACGAGGCATGGGTGAGCTACGACTTGGACAACAATACCGGCTGGGGAACCACGGTGAGCTACGACCTCACCCTCTACGTCGCGGGCAAGCCGGGCGTCGATTACAGCAACGACATCAACGAGTTTCCCCAACTCAAGGCCCCCGAGTGGGCCGCACCCTACTACCGCAACTTCGACTGGCGTCGCCAAACCCGCTTCCGCTTCATCCCCCGGGAAAATGCCATCCAGCGGCTCTTCGGCGCCCAATGGGAAAAAGCCTGGATCACCTTCGATGAGGACGGCGACTGCTACCGCTGGGAACGCGTCGAACTTTACTACCCCGGCGATCCCTACCTGCTCGAACGCAACCCGCCCAAGGCTGGCACCAAATCGATCATCCGCAACACCCAGTCCGACAGCTTGGGCGACCGCGGCGAATGGGATGAGGACTTCAGCGGCAAAGGCCACATGTATCGCGCGGCATGGGACGGAAAAATCCACCTCTGCGGGGCCGAAAGCGGCGCTTGGCTGGTGGACCGCGACGCGGCCTTCAACGGCAGCGCCCACTACAACGGACGCTCGCCGAAGGAAGCCGCCACCAAGGTCGCCGAGGTCATCCAATACCGCGACACCAACAACTCGGGCTGGATCAACCAGGTCATCTACGACTACGACGGCGACGGCCAGGCCGACCGCACCGACAACCTCGAGGAACTCGGCGTGGACACCAAGGGACCCGTCCTCGATGTGACCAAGATGGACTGGGAGGCCCTGCGCAAGGAAAACGCCGAAGCTGTCAACCGCTCCTGGCGCGAGGCCCAAAGGATGTTCCATGCCGCCCTGCGCCACGACTTCGTCGATGACGCCATCCTCAAACTCATCAAGGCTCCCTCGGTCGGGGAAAAATACCGCAACGCTTACCGGCTCAAGGAAGACATCCTGCGCAAGGTCCTCGCCGCCGCCCCGACCGACCAACACCGCGACATCCTCAAAGCTTACTACACCAACAACGTCGCAGACTTGGAGAAACTCATGGCCGCCGTGCGGGCCAAACCCTGACCATCACACGAGCCGGCGGTTTTAAACTTCCACTCGTCCGCTATTCTCCGATCACGCCCATGGCGCGGGGTAGCCACATCGAAAGCGCCGGCCAGTAGGTGATGACCGCCAGCGAGGCGACCATCGACGCGTAAAACCAGAGCATCGCCTCCGACACCGCGCCGATGGACGAGCGGCCGACCGTGCAACCCATGAAGAGACAGGTGCCGACTGGAGGGGTGCAGAGACCGATGCAAAGGTTGGCGATCATGATGATCCCGAAGTGGATCGGGTCGATTCCGATGCCAACGGCCACAGGCAGAAAGATCGGGGTGAAAACCAGGATGGCGGGCGTCATGTCCATGAACGTGCCAACAACCAAAAGAATGAGATTGATCGTCAGCAGGATCAGCAGCGGGTTGGACGAAACCCCGAGCAAGGCATTGCTGACGAGTTCCGGCACTTGCTCGGCGGTTAGCAGGCGGCTCATGGCCGCCGAAGCCGCCACCAACAGCAAGACCACGCCCGAGGTGCGCGCCGAGCCCATCAGCAACGCGGGAAGTTTTTGCATTGGAATTTCGCGGTAGCACACCACGGCCAGGATGAAGGCCCACAGCACCGCGACCGCGGAGGCTTCCGTGGCGGTGAAGGCCCCGGACAGGATGCCCCACAGCACGAAAATGATGAGCAGCAGGCTCGGCAGCGCGTGGCCGAGCGCGGGCAGAAAGGCCGGCGCCGCGGGACCGGCGCCACCGGCGGTGACCGCGCCATATCCGCGCCGCACGCTGACGCCAACCCCCACCGCCATGAGGAACAGCCCCACCAAAACCCCCGGCAGCACCCCGGCGAGGAACAAGGCGCCGATCGAGACATTGGAGGCCACCACCGCATAGACAATCATCACGTTGCTCGGCGGGATAAGGAGGCCCGTGGTGGCTGCAGTGGCGGTGATGGCGATGTTGAAATTTTTGTCATAGCCCTTGCGGTTCATCTCCGGGATGAGCGTGCCGCCCACCGAAGAAACCGCCGCCAAAGCCGAGCCGGAAATCGCGCCGAACAGCATGCATGTGAGGGTGTTGACCGCCGCAAGACCGCCGCGGAAACGGCCGACCAGCGAGGAGGCCAGATCGATCAACCGCCGGGCCAAGCCGCCGGCCCCCATCAGGTCGCCGGCGAGGATGAAGAACGGGATGGCGAGCAGCGGGTAATTGTCGAGGCCGTTGGCCATTTCCCGCGAGGTGGTGAGCAGCACCGAGGGGAAACCGAGCGTCCACGCGGCCAGCACGGTGGAGGCACCGATGACCACGGCCACCGGCGTGCGCAACAACAGCAGCGCGGTGAACACGACGAGCATGACGGCAAGTCCTTCGTTCAAGGCCGCACCTCCTCCGTATCCGGGGCACCCGCCCGCACCGCGGCGAAGTGCGAGACGGCCACCAGGGATATCAGCGCACCGCTCACCGGCAGGCAGAGGTATTGCCAAGCTTTGAGGATACCGAGGGCGGGCATTGTCTGACCGGAGACAAAACGCTCCCGGAAGAGTTCGCCGCCGCCGATGACCAGCACAGCCACCGCGAAAAGAAAAACGATGCCGTGCTCCACGAGCAAAGCGACGCGGCGGGCGGACGGATGCATGCGGTCCACGAGGATCTCCACGCCCAGGTGCTGACGGCGCAGGTAAGCGAGGGCCGCGCCGAGGAAGGCCAACCACACCATGAGGAAGCGCGCCAATTCCTCAGTCCAACGCGCTTGGTCGCCCAGCAAGTAGCGGGTGAACACCCCCCACAAAACATCCAGCAGCAAAACCACGAAAACTCCCGCGCAAAGCGGGCCGATCGTGGCGTCGAGAAACTTGGGCAGTTTTTTCATGGCAGTCATCTATCTCACGGCACCGCGCGGATTTTGTCCACCAGCCCCCCGATCTCGCCGGTGGCGTATTTTTCCATCACCGACGCGGTCCGCCCGACGAAGGCCACGGGATCGGTCTCCACCACGCTGACCCCCGACGCCTTGAGTTCCTCGAGGGCCTTGGCGCTCTCCTCCGCCCACACCCCGCGCTGGAAGAGGCCGGACTCGCGGGCGGCCCCGGCGATCCAGCGCTTCTCGTTCCCGTTGAGCGTCTGCCAGACCGCCTCGCTCATGACCAGAACGTCGGGAATGCGCGAGTGGTGGTCGAGCAGGTAGTGCTTGCAGATTTCGAAATGCCGGCTGGTCAAGAAACTGGGCGGGTTGTTTTCCGCGCCGTCCACCGTGCCTTGGTGCAGCGCGGTGTAAAGTTCGCCCCACGCGATCGGCGTCGGCGAACCGCCCAAAGCCTGCACGGTGTCCATTGCCACCGGGTCGCTCATGGTGCGGACTTTCAATCCGCGCAGGTCGTCCGGGCCGCGCAGCGGGACCTTGGCGTAAAAACTGCGGCTGCCCGAATCATACCACGCCAGACCGCGCAGGCCGCTGGGACTGCCATCGCCCTTGGTCGAAAGCCGCTCCAGCATGCCGGCGCCGATTTCGCCGTCGAGCACGCGCCAGAAATGCCCTTCGTCGCGGAACAG
The DNA here is from genome assembly GCA_018883245.1 of Chthoniobacterales bacterium. Lineage (NCBI taxonomy): Bacteria > Pseudomonadati > Verrucomicrobiota > Spartobacteria > Chthoniobacterales > Chthoniobacterales bacterium. The sequence continues at coordinate 4,528 of VEQL01000035.1, read as the reverse complement.
GTAGGGCAAGCTGAACGTCCGGTAAACCGGCACAAAATTGCCCGCCACAGCCGCGCTCACCTTGGTGATGGCCAGCGTGCCGGCCTGGGCCTTTTCGAGGCACTCGACCTCGGTGCCCAGCTGCTCGCTGTGAAAAAGCCGGAACTTCAGCCGTCCGTGGGACTTCTCGGCCACGAGCCGCGCCATTTCCTCCAACCCGCGGTGCACCGGATGGTGCGTGGGCAGGCCGTGCGCCACCTGCAGCACTCTGGTGCCCGAGCCGCCGCGGCTGCCTTGTTGTCCCAACCACGCGAACCAACCCCCGGCCGCAACGGAGCCGACCAGCAAAACCAAGATGCAGAACGAAAGGAACTTCGACATTGCGGCGGTCTATAGGCCCCGCTTTGGCGGCAACGGCAAGAACCTTCTCGCGGTCATCCGCTCGCAGCCAGCCGCAGCCCGCCGGTCCGATAATGCGCCGGCCCCCGGCTTGGATCGGGGCTGCACGCTCCCGGCCCTGCGTGAGCGCCGGACAAGCTCGCCCACCAAAAAGGGGGCAGCAAATTTCCAGGCCACAAAGCCGGACATTCGACATAGAACCTATCCCGAAACCTCGCGGGGTGGCGCAGAGTCATGGCGGAGCGGATGGCAAGGCGCGAGCAGGGAGCGATGCCTCTGCGCATCGTGACTTGCGAAGCAACGCAGCCAGACGCTCCGCCATGGCCCTGCCCGAGAGGGTTGCGGCGCTTTCCGTCCGTGGCTGCGTCGCGGCGCCCGGGACTGTATCGCAGAGGATACAGCCGCTTCGCTTGCTCCTTGCCACAAACGAAAATTATCCGCAACGCCACCGCGCCAGGTTTCGGGATAGGTTCTAGTCTTTCTCGCGATTGGCCCAGCGGTGGAGCGCCTCGTCTGCACCGAGTTGGTCGGGAGTTCGATTCCCTCACCGCGCACCATCTTCGCCGTGGACGCCACAGCGTTTTTTGTTTAGCCCTTGGCCTCCGTCAATCTCCCCATGCAGCACAAACCGCATCTCTCTTTCTGGCAAATCTGGAACATGTCGTTCGGATTCCTCGGAATCCAGTTCGGATGGGGCCTGCAGATGGCCAATATGTCGTCAATCTACCAGATGCTTGGCGCGAAGGAGTCGGAGTTGCCTCTTCTCTGGCTGGCTGCTCCCGTCACCGGATTGATCGTGCAGCCGATCATTGGCTACATGAGCGACCGCACGTGGAACCGGCTCGGACGCCGCCGCCCTTATTTCCTCGTCGGTGCGATCCTTGCTTCGATCGCCCTGGTTTTCATGCCGAACTCCGGCACGATTTGGATGGCGGCCGGGTTGCTCTGGATCCTCGATGCTTCGGTCAATGTTAGCATGGAACCGTTCCGCGCCTTCGTGGCTGACAAGCTTCCCGAGGAGCAGCGCAAACAGGGCTTCGCCGTGCAAAGTCTCTTCATCGGTCTCGGGGCGGTGCTTTCCTCCGCGCTGCCCTTCGTCCTCGCCAACTGGTTCGGCGTGGCCGGCACGGCACCGGAGGGACAAATCCCCCCGGCCGTGCACATTGCCTTTTACACGGGAGCCGCGGCATTCCTGCTCGCCGTGCTCTACACCGTAGCGACCACGCCGGAATATCCGCCGGAAGACATGGCCGCTTTCGAGCGCATGAAAGCCGGTCACAAGGGCGTCGGCGGGTTCATGCGTGAATTCATCGACGGGCTGAAAACGATGCCTGCCACGATGCGGCAGCTGGCCTGGGTCCAGTTTTTCACCTGGATGGGACTTTTCTGCATGTGGATCTATTTTTCCCCGGCCATCGCGCACCACGTGTTCGGCGCGGTGAAAGACACGCCGCAATACAAGGACCTCGTCGCGCAGGCCGGGCAGTGGACCGGCGTGAGCTTCTCCGTCTACAACGGCGTCTGCTTTGTCTTTTCCTTTTTTCTCCTTGCCTTGGCACGCCGATTCCCGGCCAAAACCATCCACATCGGCTGCTTGGTCCTGGGCGGACTCGGTTTGGTCTCGGTCGCGTTCATCACGCAGAAGGAGATGCTGCTTCTGTCCATGGCCGGCGTGGGGATCGCCTGGGCCTCGATTTTGTCCATGCCCTACGCCATGCTCTCGAACTGTCTCCCGGCGGAGAAGATGGGATTTTACATGGGCGTCTTCAATTTCTTCATCGTGCTTCCGCAGATCGCCATCGCGCTCGGACTGGGCGAAGTGCTGGCGCATTTTCCGCAGGTGGATGCGCTCTGGGTCGTGGTCGGCGGCGGCCTGAGTTTCCTGCTCGCTGCGCTGCTCACTTTGCGCGTGCACTCGTCGGAACCGGCCCCCGCGACCGGGAGCGCGGCCCGATAATTGCCAGCCAAGACCCCGGCGATGGCGGCCGGATTCAGTTCGCTTGAAGCGTGATGCGGAGGACGTCGGAGGGGGCGAGTGTCAGCGAGGAAAGGGAAGCGGCGCCCCGGACGACCGGAACGACAAGGTTTTCTTTCACAAGCTCCGGTGCAGTCACAGCCTGTGTGCCCGGCGGGACAAAGGAAATGCGCTCGATGCGGGCTTGGAGTTGCTTGGTGTCGGGTCTGACAAAGGGAAGTGCGCCGAGGTTGAGCAACTGGACGGAGACGCCGGAGAGCGTGCGCGCGGCACCGTCCGCTCCCTTCGATGCGAGGAGGATTTGCGCGGCGGCGGGAGGTTGAGAATCCCGCGGCCCGGCCGAGGCCATGACAACCAGTGAAGGATTGCTGCTGGTCGCCGAGACGCGTCCGGCTTCCGTTTCCGCATACCATTTGTAGGCCCACCAGACGGAGCGGGGCTGTCGGGTGTCGTGCGTGAGCAGGCCGTCGAGCGTGCCGTCGAATCCCGAGTTGATGCCGGGCGCGTCGGGGTGATCCCAGCAGGATCGGCAGGCCGCGGTCACTCCGGATTCCTCCATGGCGGCGAGGATTGCGAGAATGGAAGCGGGACGGTAGGAGGGGTCTCCTGGGGCGGCGTATTCGTTCACGTGGATCTCGCGGACTCCTACCGGGGCGAACTGCGGATTGCCGATGAACTCGGTGCGGATGCGGGCTATCTCCGCCTTCATGGCGTCGAGTCCGACATCATCGCGGTCCAACATGTGCAACGCGAGGGCCTGCACCGTGAGCTTGTTGGCCTTGCAAAATTCCAAGAACTGCCTCAGCCGGTAAGGCGGGTAGGACGCGCTGAGGGAAGGTCCGCTGATCACAGCGTCCGGCACCTCCGCACGAATGGCATTGTGGGCTTCCTTGAAGGTCTCGAGGAATTTTTCGAATGTGGCATCCGGCCAATCGAGGAAAAACGAGCCCATGTCGGGTTCGTTCCAGATGTCATAAACGACAGCGGAGCCATGTTTTTTCGCCAGCCCTGTGACGTGTTCCCGCCAGAATTTATAGCCGTCGGACCAGGGCGCGGCGGCGGGCGGGTATCTTCCCTCCGAGCAAAGAACGATCGGTTTCGCTCCCCAACCGGCGACGCGCTCCGCCCACTCGCTGCGGACCCGCCAATGTTTGGGGCGCAGCGGAGTGACCATCGCGTCGTCCGGCGGCCCCTTCAGGAAGTCTTTCACATCAAGGCCCAGCAGGAAGCCGCTGAGCAAAGGCGGGTTGATTCGCCGCGCAAAATCCACCGTCGCGCGGGCCGGCGCGGGGTTTTGGGGAATTTCACGGAATTTGATGTTGTCGAAGGACAGTTTGGCTCCGGCAGGTGCTTTGCCGAGGGCCAACACGATGCGGGCAAGCGATGCCGGGTCCTTGTCGGAAGTGCTGAACGGGGAGGTGCCGACGATTTGGACCGGGACCGGTTCCGGACCCGCGGTGACTTTGCGGATGGCGAAGGTGGTGTAGGGCTCGCCTGCTTTTTGCAGAAGAACCTCAAACGCGGTTTCCTCGGAGGCTTTGACCGTGAATGCCACCTCGTAGGCGCGTCCGGCCGTGACGGAAATGTCCGACGTGAGTGCAAGGTGCCAGATTTCGGCCTTCGCGGGTTGATGGTCATTGGCAATCGTCACACGGGCCGCTGCTCGCGAGCCGGACGATGAAATTCCCGGCTGACCCGAGCCGCTGAAATCCTTTGCCGTCCAGTCTCCGGGAGTGGCGGCGACAAGTGGGGCCGAAAGAAGAGCCGCCGCCACCGCTGCTTGAATACCCGACTGCACGGAGCGCATGACCCGGAAGCGGGGCGAGGGGAGGCGGATGCGTGAATTGGTATCCGGAGCGTTTTTCATGGGACTGCAGATTTTCGGGCGTTGCATCTGCGCGACTGCTTGCCGTTGTTTTGCCGGATAGTCCGCGCGCACACAAGCTTGCCCAAGCCGCAGCAGAAACGTCTTCGCAAGGCCAGAGCCCGAAAGCGGTGCAGTCTTGGGCGGATCATGCGTTCGCGGACACGTCTCGCGTGCGTGCGGATTTTGCCGCCCAACTCGCATGTCACCCGGACCAATTCACGGGGTGCACGTCAGCCGCGGGAGATGCATCAATTTCGCCCGGTCTTGAAAATCATCGGTTTCCCCTCTTGAAGAACCACCGGGGTGGA
>VEQL01000034.1 GCA_018883245.1 Chthoniobacterales bacterium | reverse complement strand
ACGCTTGAGCCTACACAGTCTCCGATCCTGTTCTGATCGGGCGGGGCATCCGGTTGCAGCCGGGTGCCCCAACTTTTTTGCCGTGGGCTGGCTTTGCGATACCCATCGTCCCCGAGCGACGCTTGCGCAAGCAAAAACGTCCTTCCGAGCTTCATCGACGGAGAAAAAAACTCGGACGACCGAGAAAATTTCTCCTCGCACGAAGAAAATATCTCCGCCGGCCGGGAAAATTTCTTCATCGATCTCCTTCAGAGCGAGATCGATCTCCAAAATAACTCAATCGACCGAGAAAATATCTCCGTCGATCTCGTTCCGAAGGAAGTGCGCCGAGAAAATTTCTTTGTCGATCTCCTTCGGAAGGACGTCGATCTCCAAAATATCTTCATCGACCGAGCAAAAAGCTTCATCGATCTCGTTCCGAGCTTGATCGATCGAGAAAATAACTCGGTCGATCTCCTAAAAAGCTCGGTCGATCGAGTTCCGAGGGACATCGACCAAGTTCGGAAGGAGGTTGATCGACTCCTTCCTGGGCCCCCGCCATTTGGAGCAGGAAGTCTTGGACATGATCGATGCGGATTGAACCCGGCGAGGTTTGGCTTGCCGATCTGGGGTTGGCCGCAAAAACGCGCTTAGTTACGCCCTCGATTTGTAATTGCGCGGTTGCGGCGAGCGGGAAATCGCAGTTCCACAGGAAGAGCGCGCCCTACCGCTCGATTTTTTTGCGCTGTCAGTTGGATCGCGCTCTCCGAGCGCGATGTCGTCCTCAGCTTAACAACTTGTCGTATTCGGCGTGGGAACCGATCCACACCCACTCGATCGCGGAAGGCTCCGGTTTCCATCCGACAGCGCGGTAGTGAATGCCGATGCGGACCGAGAAACGGCCGCCGCGTCCGGAGAGTTGCTTGAAGTGCAGAGACGGGTGCTGCGGATTATCACGCCACAAGCGGTAGGTTTTGGTGGACAGTGCTTGGACTTCCAAAGGAAGAGCTTCGTAAAGCTTCCAGAAACGCGCCGTGGCGCGGGACTTCATGATCCGGCGGGCCAGTCTTTCAGTTTGCCTGCCGCGCGCTCCGCTGCGGCTTCATCAAAAAGGAAATCAAGTTTTCCGGACTCGGCATCCGCTGCCATCTGCTCATCCCAGGCGCGGTTCTTGATGTCATCAAACCAGCTAGCCAACTCCCAGAATTCCTTTTTCGGAAGACTAGTGATGGCTGATTCTATTTCGACAACCGTGCTCATATTAATAGAATTACCCCGTGATCCACAGCAATTCAAGCCGCTGTGGCTTGCTCCCCCCATCGCCAAGCTGACCGGCGCAAGCGCGCGAAGGCTTCCTGAACGACAAAGCGCCGCTCACTTCGCGACACCCGCATGGAGACGTGCGGGTGTTTTGTTTTTGCTGCGGGATTCGTGACGCGCCCTGAGTTGCTTTTATACCAAAGTCCCCGTGCATGTTGACATAACAGCATTCTCTCGGGGTAGGGTCCGCTGGCCCAGCGGACCGCTGCACTTCTGTGAGAGAGGTGCGGACGGCTGGGCCAGCCGTCCCTACCGAGCATGTCAAAAGTATGAAAGCTTCGGGACTTGGTATCAGATGTCGTCGCCCGGCATGGGCGGCACGTCCGGCAAAGCTTCCAGAAAGTCGATGAAGTCTTGCCGATTGGCACGTGCGGCGCGCTCGCGGAGATGGTCGAGGGTCATGAGCGCGCTGAGTTTTTCGCCGGCGGCCGAGGCGATTTGCCCGGGCTTCACCATATTCATGTGACTTCCCTTCTGCCGGGCAAACTCCCACCCGCCCTTGCCGAACGCCTTGACGACTTCGCGACCGCTGGCGCTCGGCAGCGAGGGCATCAGGCGACCACTTCCAACTCCTCGGTCTCCACCGTCAGCGGCATGCCGCGCTCCGCGCGGACCTCCAGGCAAGCTGCGATGGCTTCGCGCGCGTTTTCGAGAGCTTCGGCCCGGGTCTTTCCTTGGCTGACGCAACCCGGAATCGCGGGACACTCCACGATCCACATTCCGTCTTCGTCGCGTGTGATCGAAGTAATGAATTTCATATTGAGAAGGTTACTCCCGCTGTCTGGCGTCCGCAAACCGGATTCCACCGCCGGCCTCCAGTGCTGCGGGATTTTTGCGTAGCCGCGGGTCAGGTCGCAAATGTTATCGGCAGGGTGATGCGGAATTCGGCGCCGCCGAGGGGCGAGCGGCCGATGGTGATGGTTCCGCGGTGGTTTTCCACGGCGGTCTTCACGATGTAGAGGCCGATGCCCGAGCCTTCGGGCTTGCTGGTGTTGAGCAGCATTTCGTCGAGCGTGCCGCCGGGCCAGTCTCTTGAACCGGACAACGCGGTGCGCTGGAGGGATGTAGGCCTCTCCGAGCCGTAGGCCCCGCACTGCCACATCCGACACCGGTTTGTGTTCACGCGGTCCAGAATTGCTATACTGGCCCGATGTTGCGCCTGAAATTTCTCCTCCCGCTGGCGGTTGCGTTGGCGGTTGCCGCGCTCTGGTGGTGGTCGCAACGTGATGACGTCATCGTGGTGGGGATCGATGCGCCGCTGGTGCCGGACATCGTTTTCGACCCGAGCGAGCTGAACACCTCGGATCTTTTTTTCGAGGAAAACCCGGGCACGCTCATCCGGCCGCGCATTCTCTACTACGGGATCAAGCCGGGTGACGGACAGACCGTCTTCGAGAACGCAATGGCCGAGGGGGTGGAATTTTTCGTCACGACCCAACCGTCCTCGGTTTTTGTCGGCAATGCGCCGAAGTTCCGCGACGGGCGGGCGCTGGTCATCAACACCTCGTCGATTTCCCCCGTGACCAGCGGTCAGGATGATTATGTGCTGCGCATCATTCCGGATGCGCCGGCCGAGCAACGGGCGCTGGCCGCCTATTTGAACAAAATGCCCGGCGGACGTTTGTTGGTGGTGCAAGACAGCAACAACGTGGCCTACACGGATCCGGCCTATGACGTCTTTGCCGCCGAGATGGCCCGATCCGGCCGGTGGAACGTGACGCACCACAAGACGGACATTGCGGCTTTCCGTCCCGACGAGGAGCGCCCGCTGATGTCCGGGCCCTTCGACGCGCTCTATGTGCTGGCCGGCGACTTCCACACCTCTATCGGCAATATCACGCAGCTTTTCCACTCGCTGCATCCCGAAGCCCCGATCTTGCTCACCCCGTGGGCGCGTTCGCCCATGATTCTCGAGGTGGCCGGCGCGGCCATCGGCAACATCACGCTGGCCAGTCATTTTCCGGCGCGGGCCGAAAGTCCGGCGCTCGACAACTACTTCCGCCGTTTCGAGGCGCGTTTCGGTTACAAGCCGCAAGCCATGGCCATCATGGTGCGGCAGGCCCTCGAATTGCTCGACCGTGCTTTCGCCCAGGGTCACCGCACGCCCGCGAGTGTGCGTGACTACTTACTCTCCACCCCGGTGCACGAGACGAGCTTCGGGCCGGTGTCGTTCGATGCTTACGGTGATACGACCAAGGAATTCCACTTTCTCAACGACGTGGGTCGTGAACTCCAATGAAGCGGACGATCCCTTCGAGCTTCTCCCGCTACAGCCTTGCTCTTGATGCCGCCGCCTTTCTGGCCATGTCGGCCCTGCTGCTGGCCATTGTGTGGCTCACGCTCGGCGACCTGGCCCGCAAGTATCTCGAGCTGCGGGTCTCGGATGCCGACAAGATCGAGTTGTTTCTCGGGAACCGCTTGGGCGAAATCCAGCGCGCCTTCGAAAGATTCGCCGATCTTCCGCAGGGCGACCGCTCGGGGGCGGTGCTGGAATATTTCACCGCGTTCTCCGATGTCTACTTGCTCGATGACAAATTGCGCGTGGTCGAAATCTACAAGTCGGCCCCCGACAACCGTGTCTTCCCCGGTTTTACTTTTTCCCGCGGACAAGTCGCCGGTTACCTCGGTGCGGCGGGGGCGGACACGGGCTTCTCGTCGATCCTGCGCGGTTACGAGGACGGTGATGCGAGCGTCTATCTGGCGGTGCGCCGCGGCAACCGTCTTTTTGTCGGCCGCCTCGATTTGGAATTCCTGCGGAAGTTTCTCGTCGACTACTCCCAGCTTTCCGGAACGCCCGTGCTGCTCGTGACCCGCGAAGGCTATGTCATAGCCAGCAGCGATCCCGAGCTGGAAATTTACACCTTCGACCCGCGTTCTTGGGAGGGAGAGCCGTCGGTGCGACGCACTTTCGAGGCCGGAGGCAAAAAGTGGTTTCCGGTCGTTTCCGAGCCAAGTCTGCTCGGCGGACACCTCGTCACGTTTATCCCGACCGGTCTGCTCGATATCCAACGCCGCGCTCTCGCGCTATTTTGGGCGGCGGCGACCGTCGCCTTGGGGCTTTTCCTGTGGTTCAAGAACCGTCGTTTGCAGCAATCGCTGCTGGGTCCGCTCTCGCGACTCACGGCCAAGATGCGCGACATCGAAGCGGGGCAGCGGGAGGCGGAGGAACCGCCGGAGCCCGCGCGCTTCCGCGAGTTCACCGAGATCGACGCGCGTTTCCGTTCCATGGCTCAGGCCATTCAGATGCGCGAGCGGGAACTGGGCGAAGCCTCACAGCGGGCGCAGGAAGCGGCGCGGGCCAAGAGCACCTTCCTCGCCAACATGAGCCACGAAATCCGCACCCCGTTGGCCGGCGTGATCGGCATGACCGAACTGGCGCAGCAGCACGACGAAGGCGGACGGCTCGCGGGCTATCTCGGCAAGATCGAATCTTCGGCCCGCTCGCTGCTCGGCATCCTCAACCAAATCCTCGACTTCTCCAAAATCGAGGCCGGCAAGATGACCCTCGAGCAAACCGCGTTCCAGCCCGCGGCCGTCGTGGCGGATGCCGCCGCCCTGATGGAACCCGCGGCCCGCGAAAAAGGTTTGCCGCTCACGGTCGAAATCGGCGTCGCTCCGCACGAATGGCGCCGCGGCGACAAACTCCGGCTCCAGCAAGTCCTGCTCAATCTCCTGCACAATGCGATCAAGTTCACTTCGGCGGGATCGGTCACGCTGGCCGTGCAACCGGCCGGTGAGGCGCGCCTGCGCTGCGAAGTGCGCGACACCGGTCCCGGTTTGGGTGAGGCCGCGCAACGCGAAATCTTCGAGCCCTTCGCCCAAGGTGACAGCAGCACGACCCGCCGCCACGGCGGCACCGGTTTGGGTTTGGCCATCAGCAAGGAACTGGTGGCGTTGATGGGCGGACGCCTCGACGTCGAGAGCACACCGGGACGCGGCAGCTCTTTTTACTTCGAAATTTCCGCCCCGCCGTGTGCCGCGCCCGCCCCGCCTGCGCCGGAACGGAATGCTAAGGCGGTGTCCCCCGACTTGTCCGGTCGCCGCGTGCTCGTCGTCGACGACAGCGACGTCAACCGCGAGATCCTTGCAACCTTGGTCGCGGCCACCGGGGCGGAGGTCGTCACGGCATCCGACGGACGCGAGGCGGTGGATAAGTTCCGCCGTCACCCGTGCGATCTGGTTTTCATGGACGTGCAAATGCCCTTGATGGACGGACGCGAAGCCGCCCGCCAGATCCGTGCCCTCGACGCGCACGTGCCGATGATCGCGCTGAGCGCCAGCGCTTTTCCCGAGGATGTGGAGAAAAGCCGCAAAGCCGGTCTGAACGAGCACCTGCTCAAGCCGCTGGAACAAGCGCAACTCCACGAAGTGGCCCGCTGGTATCTGGATCCGAGGGGCGGGGGCCCTCCGGTGCTCGAGGGCATCGATCCTGCGTTCCACCGCCGCTTGCTCGGTATCTTCGCCGAGCAATTCGGGGATGTCATAGTCCAAACGCGCGAGGATCTCGCGGCCGGACGACGCGAATCCGCCGCGCGGCGCATGCACAACCTGTGCGGCAGCGCCGGCGCCCTCGGTGCCGCCGCGCTGAGTGCCTCGGCGGGCGAACTGCAGGAACTTGCCAAGCAAGGCGCCATCCCGCCCGAGCGGTTGGCCGATGTGGAAACACAGCTTTCGGCGTTCCTTGCCGTCTGCCGCTGAGGGAAAAAGGAAAAAAAGATACACGGTCGGCTGGGCCAGCCGACCCTACCATGGGGGAAATTGTTTTTCCGGTAGGGACGGCTGGCCTCAGCGGTCCGTCTGCCTTACCCCTGCGCGGGAAAGGTCTGGCGCTGCTCGATGGCGCGGCGGGCGAGTTCGTTGCCGGTCGTGCCGAGCTTCACCGCCAGGCGTTTGCGGTGCTCGTGCACGGTGTGTTCGGAGATATGCAGGCGCTGGCCGATTTCCTTGCTTGAGAGCCCTTCGCCCATCAGGGCGAAGATCTCGCCCTCGCGCGAAGTGAGCGGTTTGTGGGCAAAGATCTTTTCCCCGCGGCGCACCACCGACGGCCGGGCGGCGCCCAGCACGTCCTCGATCTGCACACGCAGCGCGGTGAAGGTGTCATTCTTGCTCACCACGGCTTGCAGGCTCTTGTCGAGCCAGCGGGGGCAGACGAACTCCGCCGCCTTACCCGAGACAATGATGACGCGCGCGTCCGGGTTGACTTGCAGCAGGAGTTCGGCCACGTCGAGTCCGCTGCCGTCGGCCAGAACCAAGTCGAGCACGAGAAGATCCGGCCGGTGTTTTGCGCAGCACGCCTTGCCCTCGGCCACGCTGCGCGCCGTGCCCACCACGCGCAGGCCGCCATGCATGTTGAGCACGGCGCCGAGAATCTCGAGAAAGAGCCCTTGGTCCTCCACGACGACGCAGTGGAGTTCACCGGTCTTTTCGCGCTCTGTGGAGGGCCTGTCCATGCGGATAATTACAGCGCGGTTCTCAGCGCGCAACGGGGGCAGTCTTCGCCTTTCCCGCCAAGCCGACAAGTCCCCTCCGCAGGGTAATCGGGCTCCCCGGCAAATTACCCTCTCAAGGGGACTACCGCCGATTCGCGATTTGCGTCACAGTTGCTGAGGCAAGAGCAACTTTCTTGCGCCCTGCACCTCCCCTCAATTCCACCATCCCTCCAAATCCCAACGACTATGACAAAGTCCAAATTCACCACCAAACAATCCGCGCGCCTCGGCGCTTATTTCGCGGCCGGCGTGGGCGCTTCGTTCGCCGCCACGTCCAACTCCGACGCTGCGATCGTCAACATCGGCATCGGCACCGGCCCTGGCGAATTCAACATGGGCGGAACCAACGCGGGAGTCTCTCTCAATAGTGTTATAAACTTCTACAATTTCCCTTTCGCCGGAGGGGGAACGATGAACGCCTACAACTTTCCGGCCACTTGGATGGGCTTGGCCGCTGCAGGTGGTCTCTACTTGGCCATTGATGGCGGAAATACCTCGCCGCGCAACTTCTCCAGCAACACATTAATCGACGGCTCCGCAACATGGAGCAGTCATTTCTGGGAGACGTTGTTCCGATACACCTTTTACGACACCACTGTCGCCCCTGATTTCGGCCCGGGCAGCTACATAGGGTTCCGCAATTACTTCGCCGACACCTACGGCTGGCTGGAAGTCACATGGTCGAGCACGGCGAACGAGTTTCAGATTCTCTCCGGTGCCTATGAGGAGCAACCCGGTGTGGGCATCTTGGCTGGCGCCCGCGCACCCATCCCGGAACCAGTTCCCGAACCCGGCACATGGGCGGCGGCAGCGTTGCTTGCCGGAGGTGCGGCCTTCGCCCGTTGGCGCAAACGCCGCGACGAAGCGCAGAAAGAAGCCGCTTGATGCGTCCTCCCCGAAACCCTATCACCTCAACCAAACCTCAAAACCCAAACTTTATGACAAAAACCAAATACACCCTAGTTGCCCTTCTGGCATTGTGCGGAATGGCGCGCGCCGAGTTGCTCTTGACCTTCAAGCAGACGGGCGCAGATGTCACCGCGACTCTCAGCGGCACCCTCGGCGGGGCATGGGGATCCCCTGCGGTAGTGACCCCCAACCCAAGCGAAGTTTACATCAGTGCGTATGGAGGTTGGTCATCGTACAGTGCGGTGACACTGGCCTACGGAGCCTCCACCAACTACGTCAATAATGACTCATACCAGCTCTTTAGTGGAGTTTCGTCGACGTCCCCGTTCACCAGTCTTTCTGGCTCGTTTCTGTCCGGCGGGGTGTTGCAACCTGGCTCCCCCTTGGATTACGTGTATTTCGATGTCGCCGCCGATTGGTTGTGGCTGTCACTGGAGTCTGGAGTAACCGACCTCGGCACCAACACGATCGTCTGGAGCAACAAGTCACTCTCCGATTTCTTCGCGACGGGGGCGCCTTTTCAAACCGACATCGTCAACGCTTCCAGCCAGAAATACATGACACTGGAGATCGGCGAATTCGCGCCCGCAGCCGTGCCGGAGCCCGGCACTTGGGCGGCGGCAGCGTTGCTTGCTGGAGGAGCAACCTTCGCCGGTTGGCGCAAGCGCCGCAGCGAGACGCAGAAAGAAGCCGCTTGATCCGTTCACGGCGCGATTGATTTGCCAAACACCCGCACGCAAGTGCGGGTGTTTTCACAATGCCGAACGAGCAACCAAATATTCTGGCCCGCGCCGCTTCCTCGACGGCGGATTTTTTCATCCGCTGGTGGCGCGAGGCGACGGGGCCGATCCGACGCAGCCAGCACCGGACGTATTTTCGCGCCATCCTCCGCCGCGTCATGCTTTGGGTGCCGGTCTTGGTGCTGGCGTTGATCGTTTTCGGTGCGGTCGGCTTTTATCTCCTCAGCGGCTGGCGGGCGCGCGACCTCACGGCCAAGGCGCTGGACAATGCGGAGGCGGGCCAAGCGCGGTTCGCGCGATTGCAAATCGCCTCGGCCATGAACTTGCGGCCCTCGGACCCGGCCGTGAAGCGCGCGGCCGCGCTCATTGAAAGCCGTCTGGGCAACCCGAACGCGGTGGCGATGTGGGAGGAGATGGCCGGAGGCGAGGCGCTCTCGGCCGATGAGATCGATGCGCGGGCGGAGGTCATGGCCCTGCACGGCAACGACGAGCAATTTGCCGCGGCCATCGCCGCACTGGAAGCGCAAGGCGGAACCGTGCGTGCGGCCGAGTTGCGTTCCCAACGCAGCGTGCGCGGCGGGAACTTGGAGCAGGCCGTGGCGGAAGCGCGCGCCGCGGCGACGGCAAAGGACGAACCGCGTTTGCGCCTGCAACTCCTGCAACTGCTCGCCGCGCGGTATGGGCCGCTGATGCCGGGGCCGCGGCGCGGTGGGCCGCAGGACCTGGCCGCGGCGAACGAAATGGCCGGTCTCATCGACGGGTTGATCGACAGCCCGGCGGCGGATGACGCGCTGGCCCTGGGATTGGGGGCCGCGTATTTCCCCGACGACAAAAAATCCGCGTGGGCGGCCGCCGCGTGGCGCAACGCACAGGCATCGAATCCGGCGCTGTTGCCGGCAGCGGAATTTCTCGCCGTGAGCGGCGCGGAAACTCCCGAGGCGTTGCGCAACAAGTTGAACTTGATTTTTATCGGTGCGCCGCTGCCCCAGCAGGCCGAGTTTGCACGGTGGATGTTGCGCCGCGGGATGACCGATCAAGTCTTGATCACCGCGTCCGCCGCGGAAGCCGCGCAGGACGAAGGCATCTTCGGCGTGCGTGCGGCGGCCCTGGCCAATCTCGGCCGGTGGGATGAACTCTACAAATTGGCCGCGGCCCCGAGCCAGGCACCCAACGCCATGCGTCTCCTCGCCCAGGCCCGCGCCGCCCGTGAACTCGGCCGCCGCAGCGAGGAAGCCGAACTGGCCCGCACTGCCCTGCGCGGCGCCCTGCGCGAGGGACGCTTGGTGCCCGCCATCCGCGTGGCCGACGCACAGGACTTGCAACCGGTGGCCGACGAGGTCTTGATCGAACTGTGCGGCGACTCCGCTGCGGCCGACAACGTCTTCCGTTTGGCCCGCGATCGTTTCGGACGCGGCGGGCAATTCGCCAAGCTCGACCAAGCTTTCGTCGCCGCCCGCCAAGCCGCGCCCTCCGCCACCTCCGTGTTGGCTTACGAACGCTACAGTCAATTGCTCAACGGCGGGGGCATCGATCCGTCCGTCACCGCCGAAGCGCTCGCCGCCAATCCCAAGGACGTGGACGCGCGTTTCAACCACGCGCTGGCTTTGCTCAAGGCGGGGCGGGGCAAGGAAGCGGCGGCGGTGTTCGACGACTTCGATGTCGTAGCCGGCTACTTGCGTCCCGGCCTGCGGGCCGTGAGCGCGGCCTTGCTGGACGCCCAAGGCAATCCGAGTGCGTTCGTGGTGGCCCGTCGCATCAATCCCGACCTGCTCACGCCCGGGGAATACGCCCTCATCGCTCCGCTGCGCAACGCAGGGCGGTGAAAGCGGGATTTACCCTCCGCTCATGAGCCGCAAACGTCTTCTCCTTGTCGGATGGGATTCCGCCGATTGGAAGATCATGCATCCGTTGATCGATGCAGGGCATTTGCCCGGCTTGGCGCGGTTGGTCGAGGCGGGGACGAGCGGCAACATCACTACGCTCGAGCCGCAGCTTTCGCCGATGCTCTGGACGTCGATCGCCACAGGCAAGATGGCCTACCACCACGGCGTGCCGGGTTTCACCGAGGTGGACCCGCGGAGCAAAGCGGTCGTGCCGGTCTCGGCAGCCACGCGCCGTTGCCGCACGGTGTGGGAAATACTCGCCGAGCGCGGACTGCGCAGCCACGTGGTCAGCTGGTTCGCCACGCAGGGCGAACGCGACCTGCCGGGCAAGGTGGTGTCGAACATGTTCTGCCACGTGAAGCCGAAGGGGCCCGAACAAGCGCCGTCCGACTGGCCTCCGCCGCCGCCCGGCACCTACTGGCCGCCGGAGTTGGACAAGGAACTCAACGAACTGCGCGTCAGTCCGCACGATGTCGATCCCGATCAAGTGATCCGTCTTTTCGTGCCGGAGGGGGATAAGGTCGACCAAGACAAAGACAAGCGTCTCTGGATGCTGGCGGGCAAGTTGGCCGAGACGTTTTCCGCGCACAACGCGGCCGTGCATTTGCTCGAGACCGATCCGGATTGGGATTTCTTCGCCGTCTACTACCGCGCGATCGACGAAATCTGCCACCTGTTCATGCCGTATCATCCGCCGAAGATGGACGGTGTGCCCGAGGCCGATTTCGAGATGTATCGCCATGTCGTCGTGGGCGCCTACCGGCTGCACGACCTGATGCTGCAGCGGTTGCTGCAGTTGGCCGGACCCGACACGCCGGTCATGCTGGTCTCCGACCACGGCTTCCACAGTGATCACCTGCGTCCGAAGTTCACCCCGCGCGTCCCCGCCGGCATCACGGTGTGGCACCGTCCGCAGGGATCGTTCATTGCCAGCGGTCCGGGTTTCCAAAAGGACGAACTGCTCTTCGGCGCGCGTCTGCTCGATGTGACGCCGACCATCCTGCACCACTTCGGCCTGCCGGTCGGCGACGACATGGAAGGCCGCGTGCTCGAGGAAATTTTCACGGAGAAACGTCCGGCGCAGACCGTGCCGACGTGGGAAAAGCCGGAGGGCGCGGCCAAGGCGCGCGCCGACCTAGGCGACGATGCCAACAAGGCCCTGCTCGAGCAATTCGTGGCCCTCGGCTACATCGATGAAATTCCCGACGATCCGGGGCAGGCTGTCGCCGGCACCGAGCGCGAGAACAATTGGAACATGGCTCGCGCCGCGATGCATGGCGGACGCCATGACATGGCGCTGCCGCTGCTGGAGGATTGTTTCCACGCCGTGCCCTCGCGCACCGACTTCGCGCAGATGCTGGCCCGCTGCCAATTGCAACTCGGACTGCTCGACGAAGCATCAGCCACCATCGATCGGGCCTTGGAAAGTTTTGCCGCCACCGAACGGGCGCAATTGATCAAAGCCTCCATCGCCATCCAAAAAGAAGACTACGCGTCCGCCTTGGCCGCGCTGGAAATCGTGCGCGAGAAAGATCCGGACGACATCCAGCTCCAACTCATGCTGGCGCAAAGCTACACGGCCCTGCGCCGCTGGGACGAGGCCGAAGCCGCCGCGCGCAAAGTGCTCTCCGCCGATCCGCACAATGCGCAAGCCCTGCTCACGCTGACGCGCCTGCATCTGCACCGGGAACAATCGTCGGAGGCGATGGACACCGCCCTCGAAGCCATCGGCCTGCAATACGGCAATCCACTCGGGCATTTCCTCCTCGGCGCCGCGCTGGCCCAGCTCGGGCGATGGGAGCAAGCGGAGCGTCCGTTGCTCAATTGCCTGCGGCTCGACCCGCAATTTTTCCGCGCCTACCGCCTGCTCTCCCGCGTCTACCGCACCCTCGACCGTCCGGACCAAGCGGCCGCCGTCGAAGCGCAGGCCCGTATGCAGCGCCAGTTGGTCGAGGAAAAGCAGCGCACGCAACTCGCGGTGACGCGGCGGGAATTTGCCGCCCGGCAGGCGGTGCGCGCCGAGCAGGACAAAATCAAGCAGGCCGAAATCGACCGCCGCAAAGCCGAATACGACGCCATCGAGCCGATGGATTTTCTTCTCGTCTCCGGCCTCCCGCGCTCCGGCACTTCGCTCATGATGCAGATCCTGCAAGCCGGCGGCATCCCGCTCATGACCGACGGACAACGTGCCGCCGACGAAGACAACCCAGAAGGCTATTGGGAGTGGGAAGAAATCAAGAAGCTCCCGAAAGATCCGCGAATCCTCGAGAAAGCCCAAGGCAAGGCGGTCAAAGTGATCTCCGCGCTGCTCCCCGCGTTGCCCGGCAAGCACCGCTACAAAATCATCTACATGACGCGGCCGGTGTCGCAGGTCATCGATTCGCAGTGGGCCATGCTGGCGCGGCAGGGCAAGGCACCGCGTTCCGAAAAACAGCACCTCATCGAAACGCAGGAACACCACAGCCGCCAAATCCGCGAAGCCATGCAAAAAAGCGAACGCGTCGAGTTGCTCGAAGTGAGCTATCCCGACCTCGTTGCCGACCCCGTCGCGACGATCGCCAAAATTGCGGATTTTATTGGCGAATCATTCAAGAACGGCCCCCAAGTCGCTGCCTGCGTGAAACCCAACCTCCACCGGCAGAGGGCGAAAGTTTCCTAAGCAACAAAGCGCTATTTACTCTGCGACACCCGCGCGGCGATGCGCGGGTGTTTTGTTTCTGCGGACACCTGCGTCCAGGGAGTGGGTGACTTTGCGAGGCTCGAGCTTATGATGCGCGCTGTGAGATTGGCCTGCGCATGCAATCTATGATCGGCCGCCTTGTTGGTTCCCTCGGCCTGCAAATGGACGAGGTGAGTCTCCGGGAGAAAATGGTCTCTTCGCTGGGTGGACTCGTCTCCATAGCGGTTGTGCTGGTGGTTTGCCGCGCCGCGTTGGGCACGCCGGATGCCTTTTTTCTCATACCGTCCATGGGCGCGACAGCGGTGCTTCTTTTTGCCATTCCCCACGGGCAATTGTCGCAACCGTGGCCGGTGATCGGAGGGCATCTGGTCTCCGCATTGATCGGTGTGACTTGTGCGCTGTGGATTCCACTCCTGCCGTTGGCGGCGGGATGCGCTGTCGCGTTGTCGATCGCCGCGATGCATTTTCTCAAATGCATCCACCCGCCGGGTGGCGCCACAGCTCTCACCGCAGTGGTCGGAGGCGAGGTCGTAAGGACGCTCGGCTATTCCTTTGTATGGTTCCCCGTGGGGCTAAATGCGGTGCTGATGGTGATGATCGCTGTCGCTTTCGGAATGGCCTTTGATGGACGAAGGTATCCTCACCGCCCGCAGGCGAAGAGAAGCGAGCCGGCGGCGGCAGGTATTTCCCATGAAGCGGTCATAGCTGCGGTGCGGGGTATGGACACCTTCATCGATGTTTCCGAGCAGGACTTGCTTGAGCTGCACCGGAGATTGCTGGCTGAACAGCGGCTCAAACCGGATGCCGGTAGAAGCGAATAATTCCCTGCGCCGCAGTCATGTCTCGCGTTTCTTCCCGCGATGTTTTGCGCCGCCGAAGAGGCGGTGCTTGGTGGCCTCGCTCGCGGCGACGTAGAGGACGGTGACGACCAAGATCAGCGCCGCGCCCCGCAGCGGAAGAGGCTGCAATGCGAAGAGCGGCCCCGGCGGCGTGCAAGGCAGAGCGAAAGCGAGCAAAGTCACCAGGACGATGGCCGATCCGAGAATGAGCGACGGCGCGCTGCGGTAAAGAGGCCGTTGTGTGCGGATGACGAGGATAATGTAAAGTTCCGTGAGCAGCGATTCGGTGAACCATGCCGTGCGGAAAAGTTCCGGCGCCGCCTTGAGCGCAAAGACGAGCACAGCGAAGAGCAGGAAATCGAAGGCCGAGCTGATCAAACCGAAAACAAGCATGAACCGCTTCGTTTCGCGCATGCTCCAGCGATGCGGCCTCGCCACCTGTTCGCGGTCGACCTTGTCCGTGGCGATGGCGAGCGCGGGAAGATCGGAGAGAAAGTTGTTGAGCAGGATCTGTTTCGGCAGCAAAGGAAGAAACGGGAGGAAAAGCGAGGCTCCGGCCATGCTCAGCATGTTTCCGAAATTCGCGCTGGTCGTGATGTGGATGTATTTGAGCGTGTTTCCCAGCGTGATACGCCCGTTGCGGATGCCCTGCGCGACGACTTTCAAATCATGCCGCAGAAGAACGACATCCGCCGTGTCGCGGGCCACATCAACCGCGCTGTCCACCGAAATGCCGACATCGGCTGCGCGCAGCGCCCCCGCGTCGTTGATCCCGTCGCCCATGTAGCCGGTGACCTCGCCGGCACGCCGCAGAGCGAGAAGGATGCGCTCTTTGTCGTGCGGTTCCACTTCCGCGAATATGCGGCACCCGCGCACCCGCCGCACGAGAGCGCTTTCGCTCATTGTCCGCAGTTGATTGGCCGTGATGATGTGATTGGGATCGATCCCCATCTGGCGCGCGAGCCGCCCGGCGGCGAGACGGTTGTCCCCGGTGACCAGCGTGAACTTCACGCCCAGACCGGCCAATTCACTGACTACCGCGGCGGCATCGTGCTTGGGCGGATCCTCGAAAAGCACGAATCCTTCGAACGCCATCTCGGCCTCGTCCGCTTTGTCGATCACCGGATCACCGGTCACGTCGCGCGTGGCGAGGGCGATGACGCGGTAACCCTCGCCGCAGTAGTCCTCGAAGCGACGCCGCAGGCCTTCCGACGCTTCAGCGACCGGCGTCTCGCCCTCCGGCGTGCGCACGGACCGGCAAATGGAAAGAACGTGGTCGAACGCCCCTTTGGTCACAAGCACGGCACGCGTGTCGCCGCGTTTCCCCGCCACAATGCTCAGCCTCTTGCGGATAAAGTCATAGGGAACTTCGTCCAGTTTTTCCCATTTTCCTGTATCGACGCGTTTGTCCGCGCGCAGCGCCTGGTCGATCGGGTTGGGAAAGCCGGTTTCGAAGGCGGCGTTGAGCACCGCGTATTCCAGAACGGAAGGCGAAGTTTTGCCCTGCGCATCGACCGCATCGCGAAAGCGGACACGACCCTCGGTGAGCGTGCCGGTTTTGTCCGAGCACAAAACGGTCATGCTCCCGAAGTTCTCGAGCGACGCCAACCGCCGAACGATCACGTGTTCCCGCGCCATTTTTTGGGCGCCGCGGGAGAGTGTGATGGTCACGATGGCCGGCATGAGTTCCGGCGCCAACCCCACGGCCAACGCGAGGGCGAAGAGGAACGATTCCATGACCGGCCGGTCGAGGACGACGTTGATCGCGAAGATGGCCAGCACCAGCCAGAGGGTGATCTGGATGAGCATCTGACCGAAGCGACGCAGCCCTTTGTCGAACTCCGTTTCCGCGCGGTGCGCCTTGAGTTCCTGCGCAAGCGACCCCCACTCGGTGTTGGCTCCGGTCTTGAGGACGAGCACGCGCGCCGTGCCGCTGACCACGTGCGTTCCCTCGTAAACGCGCACAGCGCGGTCTTGCCCGGCATCCGGCCAGGAGCGCTTTTCCGCGGGGAAGCTTTCGCCGGAGAGCGAAGATTCGTCGACGTAAAGATCTTTGCTCTCGAGGATCACCCCATCGCCCGGCACCGCGTCTCCGGCGGCGAGGATGGCCACATCGCCCTCCACCACGGCATCCGCACCGATCCGCACTTCGCGGCCATCCCGAAGCACATCGGACTTCGAACGCACCAGCGCGAGCAGTGCGGCGACGGCATCGGCGGCCCGGCTTTCCTGCCAGAAACCGAGGAACGTGCTCATAAAAAGAACGCCGAGCACGATCGACGCGTCGGTTTTGTCGCGGAGCGCGAGGGATAGCAACGCCGCGGCGAGAAGCAGAAGAACGAGCGGACTGCGGAACTGCCGCAGGTAAATCCGCGCCAGTTGCCACCCGCGCGACGGCCGGCCGCGATGCCGCGGATGCGCGGCGAGACGTTTGGCGGCTTCCTCCGCGGTGAGCCCTTTCCATCCCGATCCGGCTGCGGCAAAAAGTGCGTCCAAGCCGTGGGGACTGTTTGTCATGCCCTGTTTTGCGGGGCTTTCCCGCGCTGCATTTCAGTCGGGCGCGGCTTCGCAGAAGATTGCGGACTCATGGGTGATGATAAAAACCACCATAGCGTCGGCAAAGGCGCGAAGGTATGGGCTGTAATGCCCAGTGGAAACGGGCTCTCCTGCGAAACTCCCGCGCCGCGGTTCGGGCCTCGCAGAACCCGGGCTTCGGTTTCTCCTGCGGCTAACGGGAAGTGCGGCGTTTATGCGCTTGTGCAAGCGCGCGAAGCTTGCCTCAGCGACAGATCACTGTTTTCCACGCGACATCCGCACGCTAAAATGCGAGTGGTGTTTTCACGATGAGCCGCAAAAAACGAAAGATTTTTTCCCGGACGAAGTCCGCCGTGGCCGACTTCTTCGTCCGCTGGTGGCGCGAGGCGACCGGTCCGATCCGCCGCAGCCGGCATCGGACGTATTTCCGCGCGGTATTGCGCCGCGTGGTGCTGTGGACACCGGTTTTTGTGTTGGCGGCGATCATTGTGGGCGTGGTCGGGCTGCAATTTTTCATCACTTGGCGCGCAAGAGATCTGGCGCGCAAGGCAGTGGAGAGCGCGGAGGAGGGGCGTTGGCCGGCGGTGCGGGTGCAGATCAGCTCGGCCCGCAACCTGCGTCCGCAAGATCCGGCGGTGCTGCGCGCATTGGCGGTGATCGAGACAAAAATGGGCCTGCCGTCCGCGGCAAAAACGTGGGAGGAATTGCCCGATGGGATTGAACTGAGCAACGACGACCTCAAGTCCCGGGCGATGGCCATGATGCGCGGGGGCGACGAAACTCAATACACAGAAGCGCTGGCTGCTCTCGAGGAAGCCGGACTTGGAGCCGAGGCCGCCGCCCTCCGTGTGGAGCGCAATGCTTCGCGCGGAAATCTGCAACAGGCGCTCGCCGATGCCCGGGCGGCGATACAATCGGCAGACGTTCCCGCCAATCGCCTGACGTTGGCCCGCCTTCTGGCCGCACGATATGCTTTGGCGCTGCGGGTGAAGGCGGCCCAGAACAGCCCCGAAAATCTTGCAGCTTCGCAAGAAATCGCGTCCCTCGTGGATTCCTTGTTGGGCACGCCGGAAGGCGAGAAAGCCGTGGCGCTGGCTTTCGGCAGCATGCGCCCCGATCGTGAACAACGGCAACGCTGGTGCGCCGCCGCGTGGAAACGCGCCGCGCCGGATAACCCTGCTTTGCTTCCCGCCGCGACGGCGATGATCAACGCGGGCGACGCGAAGCGGGAGGAAATGAGCAACCGGCTGAAAGCCGTCTACGCAGGCGCGGAGCCGGAACGCAAGGCCTCTCTGGCCGCCTGGTTGCTCACGCAGGGTCGCGATCCGGAGAGCGCCCTCGTTTATTTGCCGGCAGCTGAAGCGACGCGCAACGCGGGTGCTTTCCTCACGCGGTGCGCCGCGCTGTCCGCTCTGGGCCGATGGGAGGAACTGCGTTTGATGGCCGAAGGGCCAGGCAGTGTGCCTCGCAGCCTGATGCTCGCGGTCGCGGCGCAGGCCAATGCCAAGCTCGGCCGCACGGCACAGGCGGAGAAGTGTGCCCAAGATGCCGTGCGCAGCTCCGCGCGCGAAGGCACGTCGGCCATGACCCTGGGGCTCCTTGATGAAGCAGGGTTCCGGCAGTTGGCCGACCAGCAGATCATCGAAATGTGCGGGGAGGCCGAGACCTCCGAACTGTCGTTCCGCGTGGCGCGCGAACGCTTCGGCCGCGGAGGACAACCAGCCAGCCTGCACGCTGCCTACGAACGCGCTCTCGCCGCCTCGCCCCATGCGGCTTCCGTCGAAGACTACGGTCGCTATGACAAACTGATGTCCGGTGCCGCTGCTGATCCGCGGGAAACCGCCGCGGCTCTGGCGACCAACCCGGCCGATGTCAATTTGCGCATGACCCACGCACTGGCTTTGCTCAAGGCTGGCCAGGCGCGCGCGGCGCTCGGTGTTTTCGACGACTTTGATATTTTCGTCGAACGAATGCCCCCCGGCCAGCAGGCGATTGCCATCGCGATCCTCGCGGCCAACGGCGAGGAATCAAAAGCACGCAATCTTGCCGCTGCCATCGATCCCAACCTCCTCGCAAAAGGCGAATACGCGCTGATCGCGCCGCTGCGCGCCGCCGGTCCGTGAAACGAATAGGACGGCATCCCTTCGTGCTAAGATGCACGTCCGCATCGCCAATAACTGAAACTGTCCATGAAATCTTTCCGCCAAGAACTGTGGTTTGAGGTGCCCGCGCGGCGCGGGCTGATCAACATCACGCCGCAGGTCGAGAACTGTCTGCGTGCCAGCGGGATCAAGGAAGGTCTGTGTCTGGTCAATGCCATGCACATCACGGCCAGTGTCTTCATCAACGACGACGAAAGCGGGTTGCACGCCGACTTCGAAAAGTGGCTCGAGAAACTCGCTCCGGAAAAACCGCACAGCCAATACCGCCACAACGGTGCGGAGGACAACGCCGACGCGCACCTCAAGCGCAGCATCATGGGGCGGGAAGTCGTCGTCGCCGTGACCAAGGGCACTCTCGACTTCGGACCGTGGGAGCAGATTTTCTACGGTGAATTCGACGGCCTGCGCCGCAAGCGCGTGCTGGTGAAAATCATCGGCGAGTAGCCGCTACTTCTCCGCCAGCAACTCTTTCTTCGCCGCGGCCAGTTCTTTCTTCTGCGCGGCGCCGATCACCGGATAGGCGAGATCGAGCGAGGCGAGTGTTTCGATGACCGCGGCGGCCACGACGAGACGGCTGAACCATTTATGGTCCGCCGGCACGACATACCACGGCGCCTCCTCGGTCGCTGTGGCGCGGATCATATCCTCGTAAACCCGCTGGTAATCGTCCCAATGAGCCCGCTCGCGCACATCGGCGGAAGAGAATTTCCAGTTTTTCTCCGGCGTTTCGATGCGCTCGAGGAAGCGTTTTTTCTGCTCATTCTTCGACACGTTGAGGAAGAATTTCCGGACAAGGATGCCGTTGCGCCCCAGATAACGCTCGAAGGCGCGTATGTCACGGTGCCTCTGGTCCCAGATTTTCTTCTTCAGCAAAGCCGGCGGCACTTTCTGTTTGTGCAGGATTTCCGGATGAACGCGGACGACAAGCACTTCCTCGTAGTAGCTGCGGTTGAAAATCCCGATGCGGCCGCGCTCGGGGACGCGCCTCGAGCAGCGCCAGAGAAAGTCGTGGTCGAGTTCCTCGCTGGTCGGGGCCTTGAACGAATGGACTTCGCAACCCTGCGGGTTGATGCCGGACATCACGTGCTTGATCACGCCATCTTTGCCCGCGGCGTCCATGGCCTGGAAGACAAGCAGCACCGCCCATTGGTCCTGCGCGTAGAGTTTGTCCTGCAGATCGGCGAGGGCGCGCACTCCGGCCGCCAGCGCTTCCTTGGAGCGCTCCTTGTCGTCGGTGCCGAAGTCGAGCGTGTCGCCGGGGTCGTGGTCGCGAAGGCGGAACTTTTTGCCGTTCGTGATGCAAAACGGCTTCGATAGACGGCGCGCCGCCCTGGCGATATGCGCGGGGCTTTTTCCTTCGAGGGGCATGACGGGAGGCTCTTTTTATCGCGTGCATCATGGCAAGAGCAAAAAGGCTGTCCGGCGTTTTGTCCTGTTTCGCCAGGTGAAATCGGGTTGAACTTCCAGCCCGAACGATGGAGACGCTTTTCAATCCGGCATGGTTGCGCTACTGGCCGGTGGCCGCCTTTTACGCGGTCGCCATCGCCGCCGGCCTCGCCTTTGCCCTGTTCCGCCGGCGGCGCGCGGAGTCCGGAGCGCCGGCTGTGCCCCGCGCGCAGATTGCCGGCTGGGTGGCGATCTCCGTGCTTCCGCCCTTGGTCTATCTCGCCGCGCTCTCATGGAAGTTCGACACGCAAGCGGCGCTTTTTTGCGCCATTATGTCGGCGACCGTGCTGGCGTGGATGTTCACCTTGGCCGACGAATATGTGCCGGTTCTTCTCGCCGTGGTGGCCACGGTGTTCAGCGGCCTCGCTCCCGCCAGGGTCGCGCTGGGGGGATTTTCATCCCCGACGCTGTTGATGTTGCTCGGTGTTTTTGCGCTCTCGGCTGTCGTCACATCTTCCGCCCTGAGCACGCGCCTGATGCTATGGTCGCTGCTCAAATTGCCCGATCGCCCATTCTGGCGGCAACTCGTCCTGCTCGCGGGCGGCTATCTGCTTTCGCCGGTGATGCCTTCAGCCAACGCCCGCATCGCCTTGCTTGTCCCGGTCTTCCGCGACATGGCCGATATCATGCGCTTGCCCGCGCGGGGTCTTGCCGTCACGGCGCTGTTCGCGGCGACTTTCGCCGGTGGAACGCTTTTCGCTCCGATGATGGCCACCAGCCGTGGCGCGAACATCGCGGCCATCGGCTTCCTGCCCGCGCAGATGCAGCCGGAATTCCTCGGTATTTTCTGGCTCGTGGCTGCGGCGGTCGCGGCAATCGTTGTCACCGCCGCGCATTTCGCGGCCATGGCCCGTGTTTTTCCCCGCGGCGAGGCCGAACGCCTCTGCGCGGACGACCTGCGGCAACGCTTGTCCGCCCTGGGGCCGATGAAAGCCGCCGAATGGATGGCCGCTTTTCTTTTCACCTTCTTTCTCTGCGGTTGTCTCACGGTCTCATGGCATCATGTTCCGCCTTCCGTGCTCGGGGGATGTGTTCTCATCGCCCTGCTGTTTTCCGGGCTTCTGACCCGCCAGGAGTTCCGCAAGAACATCGACTGGCCGATGATCGTTTTTCTTCTCGGGGTGGACAGCATTCTCCGCATCATGAACCACCTGGGCATCGGCGAGTCGCTTGGAGCCGCAAGTGCCGGACTTTTTGCCTTCGTCGGCGGCAACATCGGACTGTTCATCGTCGCCGCGCTGGCCACGACATTGGCGTTGCGGTTTGTTCTCACCGTGACGCCTTGCATGCTCACCTCGGCGATCATCCTCATGCCTGTCGCCATGTCGGGCGGGATCCATCCGTGGATCGCCATATTTCTTGCCGCGATGTTCAGCGACATATGGTTCGTCCGCTACCAGGGCACGACGGGATATTTGCAGATGTGTTCGCTCGGGTTGGACCGGCGCATCGATGAAGCTGCCTTTCTGCGCTACAACATGTGGCTGAATGCCGGGAGGCTTGCCGCGGCTTTTGCATCGATCCCGTGGTGGAAATGGCTCGGATTTCTATGAGTGCGCACTGGAGGAATTTTCTCGCCGGTGTTTTTCTCGCCGGATTCCTGTTCTTTCTCGGCCTCTTTGTCGCGGTCAAACCGCGCATTCTGGTGCTCGGCTCTTCGGCCGAGGACACTCTTTGGTCGCAAAAATTCAAGCAAGGTGCCGGGGCGGTGTTGGAGCGCAACCGCCGACCGCTTTCCGTGGAGTGGTGTTATCTCGACGTTCCGGACCGCGCATCGGGCGCGTCCGCCGTTGCCGCGGCCGAGGCCCGGCGCACGGTGGAACGGATCCGGCCCGATGTGCTCATCGCCGTGGACGACCCGGCCAATGCTTTCATCGCGCGGGAATATCCGGGCTTGGCGCTGCCGCGCATCATTTATGTCTCCATCAACGAGCTGCCCGGGCACTACGGCTACAACGGCAGGGAGAATGTTTCCGGCATCGCGGACCGCCTGCCTTTGGATGCGCTTCGCGATCTGGCCGGCGACCTGCAGCCGCGTGCATCGCGGCGCATTGCCGCCTTGGGCCTGCGCAACGAAGCTGTCATGGCGGAACTCGAACAAGTGCGCGCCTTCGACTGGTCTCCGCATCGCTTGGTGGCGTCCGATGCTGTGAGGACATTCGAGGAATGGCGGCGTTTCGTGCGGGAAAGTGGGGCCGATCTTCTCATCGTGCTCGACGCCGGCCATATGCCGCGGAGCGTGGACGACGCCGGGACCGTCTCGGGGGGCGACGTGGTCCGGTGGACGGAAGCAAATTCCAAGGCGCTCCCCGTTGGAACGGGTGTCGGCTTTGTTCCCGCGGGGGGCTCGCTGAGCTTTGCCCCGCCGCCCGACGATTACGGGGAGAAGGCGATGGAACTGGCCATCGATTGGTTGGATGACCGTGAATCGCCCGGCGCGCCACCGCCCGTGGAATCGTCAAGTTTCGAGGTGGCGATCCGCCAAGGTCTGCTCCGTGCTCGGGGATTGACCGTGCCGCCGATCTACACCGAAGCAGCGCGCGAAAACGGGACGCTGTATCCCTGAGCGGGGAGTCAGAACGAAACCGATGCGCTCATGCCGATGACGAGCGCATCCGGCACGGCGGTGCTGCCGCCCGGCTGCACGATGAATTGCACGTCGGGTTGCAACGTGAGGCACGGACTGATCTGCACCTGGTAAGTCGCCTCCAATACCATTTCGGTCCCGCGGCCGGAGCCGTCGAGCTGCGCGGCTTGCCCGGCTGAGAGTTGGGTCCAGACCAGACCGATTCCCGCCGCGTCGTCGTCGCGCCCCGCGAAAAGCCCTTCATACACGAAGCCCGTGTTGAAAAGCATCCCGACCGGACTGCGGTCCAAAGTGCCGCTGAATCCCGTGCGGTTGAACCACGACAATCCTTGCGGACAGTCCGCGCTGCATCCCGGTTCGCGCCAGATTAGTTGGTCGATGATTCCGTAGAAAAAAGAGCCGCCCCAAGCCTCGCCGGTTCCATCCACGGAATCGGGATATCCCGTGTTGAACATCACGCCGAGTTTCACCGTGCCGGGCAGCGGTGCTTTGTCATAAGCATATTGGGCTTCGCCCGCGCAAAGCAGCCCGTTCATGCGGTCGATTTTCCAGTAAAAATTCGTCGGATTCTGCGCGGGTGGCCAGACATCGCCCTGCATAATGGCTGCTTGGAATTTCCATCCGCCTCCCGGCTCGACCGACCCGTAGAGTCCCGGAGCGGCGAACGGGTAGGCGGGCGGGCCTCCGAGGCTGCCGTTGTAAAGCAGCGGCCATCCGAACGCGGCGTTGAGCATCAGGGCTGCGTTCCGGGATACGGTGAAATCGCGGTCGATGTTGAAAAGCCCCGCGCGCAGGGTCGCTACATCATCGAAAAATTTTTGCTGCAGCCACAGGTCGAGAGCTCTGAATCCGGTCGGGGCTTCGGTGCCGCTTGCGGGAAAAAGCGCGCCGGTGAGATCGGTCGTCGGGGATCCGCCCGCGATCCACACCCACGTAGTGTTGAATGACCCGCCCTTCCAACCTATCGCTTTCTCCAGATCGGCATCGAGACCGAATTGGAACAAGCCGCTGTAAGTCGCGCCGCGCTTCAACCCGCCCGTGACATTGCCCCATACCTGCGAAGTGTAAGTGGCGAAAATTTCCACTCCGCGATCCGAGAGCAGCGGCCGGTTTTTGTCCCAGTCCCCCGTAGCGTAGTCCCATTGCATCCACGGTTTTTCCGGCGCTTGCTGCACTTGCGCGGACACCGTGGCGCAGAGCACCAGTGCTCCCGTGGCGGCCAACGTTGGCAGTTTCAATGCCATGTGTTCGGTCCTTCCCTCAGCGCGGTAGCATCTCCGCCGCGCGCCATCCGGACCATACCGCGGCCACGCAGACGCACACGCTGGCCAGAACGTAGGCTGTGGCGACAAGCGGCTCGCCCCGCCGCAAAAGAAAAACCGTTTCCAGCCCGAAGGCGGAGAACGTGGTGAATCCGCCGAGCAATCCCGTGAAAAGCAAAAGGCGAAGTTGCGGCGTGAACCATTCGGAACGTTCGACAAGCCCCGACAGCAGGCCGATCACGAGACAACCTGCCGCATTCACGGCGAATGTGCTCCACGGAAACTTCGCGCCGAACGTGCGGTGGAGGATCCATCCGCCGAGCAGATAGCGGGCCACGGCTCCGGCGAATCCGCCGATGCCGACGAGCAGGATGTTGGCGGCCTGACTCATGAGGCGGTCATGCTAAGACTGCCATCGAATCCGGCCAACGGGAAAAACCGCCGCGGGACCGGGATTCAATCTCTGCCGGCAACCGGCGGGATATTGCTTCCGGCTTTTTGCGTCCAACGCAAAGCCAGCCATAACAATATGCCGCAACCCAGGAAGATTGCCGGAAGCCAGGGAAGTGACATGGCGAAAATCGAATTCTCGTCGGCGCCGGGATGCGCGGCGCGAAGGTGCGCGGTGAGTTGAGCAAAAAGGATCCCGGCGACGGCGTAGCCGAGATTGAACGCCACGCCGCGGAAACTCAAAACGGTGGCGCGGACATGCGACTCGGTCCACTGGTTGAGATAATTCGAGGTGAAAAACTGCAGGGCGGACATGGCCACGCCGAGCGGAACGACAACCCACGCTCCCCAGTAGGGCAGCGCCATCGCGGTTCCGGCGAGACCCGTGAGCACGAGAACGGCGACGACGGCGTAATTTGTCACCACGCCGCGGTGCGCAACCATGCGCTTGGCGAGCGGGGCGACCGCGAATCCGAGCAAAGCCAGACCGGAGCCGAGAAGTCCGTTGACCAGGGCCGGCAACTCGATGAGCCGGTAGTAGTTGCTGGCGAAGGTGAGGAAGATGCGCACGAAGCTGTCGATGAGGAGCGATGCGACCATGAGAAAAAGGATGCGGCGGGAGGTGAAGACACGGATGGCGCCTTCGACCACGTTTTGCCATGCGCGCCCGATCGCATGGCGTCCGCCGCGCGTATCCGTCGGCGGTTCGCGGAAGTTCAGTGCGACGACCAGGCAGAGGATCGAGGTGGCCAGCGTGGCATAGACCGGCCAGCGGACGGTGGAGCCGTCGGCGGGCGCCCATCCTGCCCATCCAAAGACCGAAGACATGAAATTCGAGTCGAAAAGCGCGGCACCGGTGATCATGGCGAGGAAAAATCCGGCGGATTTCCAGCGCATGAGCGATTCAAGCACCCGCGGCCAGGCAGTCCGTCGGTCGGCTTGCGGCAGCGAATCGTAAGCGAGCGCTTCGTCGGCCCCGCTGGCGCAGGCTTCGGCGGCGCCGCTGAGAATCCTGTTCAGCACGAGCAGCCAGAACATCCATGTGCCGCGCGGTGCGAAGGCCAAGACGGCCATTTCGGCCACCATCAACGCGGCCGCGAGGACCACGACGCGTTTGCGTCCGATGACGTCGGCCAGCGCGCCGGAGGGGATTTCCAGCACGATGATGACCACGGCCCAGACGACGTTGAGCAGGGCGTATTGCTCCAAGTTGAGGCCGAGGTCGAGGAAGAGAACGCCGATGACCGGATAGTAAAACCGCGCGTGAAAAAGAACGCGGAAAGCGACAAACAGCGGAATATTGCGGCGGAGCGACGGCATGACTGCGGAAAATCCGGCGCCACCGTCCCCGGCGGTGACACCGCTAAAACTCAATGCTTGGGCGCGCGGACGGTGGCGGACTCGATGTCCTCACGCCGGCGCGCCACGATGCTGTCGGCAATCTCGGTCACCATCTCCTCGAGGATCAGGCGCAGGTGGCTGCCCGGACGGTAATCGGCCGGCGCGATGTGCCGGACGCGGTCCGCGTGCGCGGTAAGTTGGTAGCTCTTTTTGAAACTGACGCGGGATTTGTCCTCCGGATTGTAAACCGCGATGGCGCGTCCGCCCGCGTTTTTCATCACCGTGAAGCACGGGACATCGGTGGGGCCGTCGCCCACATAGATCATGTTCTGGAAAGGCACGGGACGGAGTTCGGACGGCATGTGGTCGTTCACATCCTGGGACAAGTCGAGCATGCCCTTGTTGATGCGGAAGAGGAATTGCGTCTTCTGCGTGTGGCTGATGACACGTTTGGGGAAAGTGATGTGTCCGTCCGCGTCCTCGGCATATTCGCAACCGAAGATCCTGCGCACGTAGGGTTCGATGCGGCTTCCGACGATAAGTTCCTTCAGCCCGGAACTTACGATGTAGTGTTCGACACTGATCCCGTGCGCTTCGTGTTCCGCGGTGAGGAGCCCGCTTTTGAGTTGCTCGAACATTTCCGGGAGGCCGGGGAAAAAGCTGAGTCTGGCGCCGAGTTCGCGCAGTTGCGCGTTGGTCGGACGGTCCGGCTCGAGGTAATCGAGGAGCGCCTTCATGTAGGCCAGTTCGTTCTCGTAGCCGTGCTTCTGCACGAGGTCGCCACAGCGCTGCCAAAACTGTTTCCCGTCGATCCCGAAATGCGGGAAAATCGCCTCTTCCTGCATGTATTGCGGACTCAAGGTCTGGTCATAGTCGTAAACTATGGCAATGGTGCTTTGGGGAGCGGACATGATGTTTCGGAAAGTGCATAATAGTCCCGTGCGAAGGTGCTTCCAGCCGGTTTATTCGGGCCCATCGTGGTCGGAGCTGTTGCCATGATCGAAGTGCTCTATCGCGGCGGGGTCCATTTGCCGCATCTCGACCTGTGGCTGGATCCGGATGTTCCGCGCGGTTTCGCATTCGTGTCGCACGCGCACAGCGACCACGCGGGGCGGCACCGAGAGACAGTGCTCTCGCCGGGGACATCGAGATTGATGCGGGCGAGGATTGGTGCGTCACCGCACGAGCACGTGTTGGAGTTCGGCGCACCGGGGATGCTGCGCGGTGCCGAGTTCACCCTGCTTCCGGCGGGGCATGTGCATGGGTCCTCGCAATTGCATCTGAAAACCGGGGACGGAACTTTGCTTTACACGGGAGACTTCAAACTGCGCGCGGGCCTTTCGAGCGAGCCGATCGCATGGCGTCAGGCCGACACGCTCATCATGGAAACAACCTTCGGCAAACCGGAGTTCGTTTTTCCTCCGACGGAGCGGGTGTTGTCCGAAGTGGTGAAATTCTGCCGCGAGGCTCTGGAAGACGGTGAAGTGCCGGTGCTGCTCGGTTACTCACTGGGCAAAGCGCAGGAAATCCTCTGCGCGGTGGCGGCCGCGGGATTGAAGCCGATGCTGCACGGGGCCGTGGCCAAGCTCACGCGCATCTACCGCGAACTTGTGCCGGGGATTCCGGACTTCGCCGAATACAAGGCCTCCGGCGTTGCGGGGCACGTGCTGATTTGTCCGCCCAGCGTGCGCGGATCGCGCATGATCTCGCGCATCAAGAAACGCCGGGTGGCCATGTTGACCGGGTGGGCCATGATCCCGGGAGCGGTGCATCGTTACCAAGTGGACGCCGCATTTCCCCTCAGCGACCACGCGGGCTACGACGACCTGCTGAAATATGTCGGACTGGTGCAGCCCAAGCGCGTTCTCACCCTGCACGGCTATGCCTCCGAGTTTGCGCGCGATCTGCGCGAACGCGGCGTGGAGGCTTGGTCGCTGCTCAGCCCGGACCAGCTCGAGTTTTCCGGGTTCGTCGCACCGTCCTCTGCACGCGTGCGGGAATCCGCAGGCGCCGGCGAACAACTTCCGGAGTCGCCGTTCGGTGAATTCTGCGCGCTGGCCGAGGCGGTCGGCGCGGCAACGGGACGGTCGGCCAAAACGGCACTGCTGGCTGATTATCTGCGGATCTTGGACAATGATGATCTCCGGTGCGCCGCGACGTGGTTCACGGGGCAACCATTTGGTTCGACGGCCGGACTCGTCGCGCAAACAGGCTGGGCGGTGCTGCGCCGCGCGCTCGGGGCGGCCAGCGGCGCGTCCGAGGAGGAAGTGCGCGCCATTTCGAGGCGCTGCAACGATGCGGGGCTCGCGGCACGCGAGATCATGGCCGGCCGCGTTTCGCAAACCGCGTTCGGTCTGGACTCCGTGCAGAACTTGTTCGCCGGTCTCGCCGCCGCACGCGGTCCGGTGCGCAAGCAATCCCTTCTCGAGGAATTTTTCAAGCGCTGCAGCAGCATCGAAGCCTCTTGCGTGGTGCGGATCCTCACCGGTGACCTGCGCATCGGGTTGAAGGAAGGGCTTCTCGAGGAGGCCATAGCCAAAGCATTCGGCATGCAGCCGGACGAGGTGCGCGAAGCGGGAATGTTGCTCGGCGACACGGGGGCCTTGGCACTGGCCGCGAAAAAAGGGGAGCTGAGCACGGTCGGCCTGCGCGTTTTTCATCCCGTCAAATCCATGCTGGCCGGATCCGAGCCTGACGGTGAAGCAGTTTGGGCGCGTCTCGCCGGCGGTCGCTGCATCGTGTGGGCGGAGGACAAATACGACGGCATCCGCGCGCAGGTGCATGTGGAGGGCGGGCGCTGCGAAATTTTCTCCCGCGACCTTCGGCGCATCACCCCGCAGTTTCCCGAGATCGCACAAGCTGCGGCGAAGTTGGAAGGATCCGCCATCCTCGACGGCGAAATCCTGGCGTCGGTCGCGGGTCGGCGTCTGACCTTTTTCGATCTGCAAAAACGTCTCAACCGCCGCGAAGCGGATTTGTTTCTCACCGAGGATATCCCGGTGGAGTTCGTGGCGTTCGATGTGCTGATGCGTGGCGGTGAAACATTGCTGAAGCAGCCTTGGCGCCGGCGGCGTGAGGTTTTGGACCAACTGCCGCTGGTTCGTCCGCTTGCCATCGCGCCGGTGATGCGGTTGGAAAGCGCGGCGGCCGTGGAGGAAGTATTCCGGTCGGCCCGGGCGCGCGGAAACGAGGGGCTTGTCTGCAAAGATCCGGAAAGCGCCTACACGCCCGGGCGTCGCGGGTTGTCGTGGATCAAATTGAAAAAAGAATTTGCCACGCTCGATGTCGTCGTGACCGGCGTGGAATACGGCCACGGGCGGAGACGCGAGGTGTTGAGCGATTACACGTTTGCCGTGCGCGACGAGGAGAGCGGCGCGCTCCTGACGATCGGAAAAGCCTATTCCGGCCTCACCGACAAAGAGATCGCCGAACTGACCCCGTGGTTTCTCGAACGTGTGAGGCGTGTGAAGGGACGCCTGCACGAGGTGGAACCTGAGTTGGTCATCGAGGTCGCCTTCGACTCCATCCAGTCCAGCACGCGTCATCCGAGCGGCTTGGCGCTGCGTTTTCCGCGCATCAAGCGATTGCGCCGCGACAAGACGGTCGGCGACATCGACACTTTGCTCACGGCGCGGAAGCTCGCGGGGGTGTGATCGAAGCCAAGGCGGAGAGTGGCTCCGGATGTTCCGGGTGCGCTAAATGGGCTGTAGCCGCGCGGTTTTTTGGTCGTAGCGGTAGTTTTCGATCGTGCCGTCCACGAGCTTTTGGATTGCTTCCTCGATGACCGGCAGCGGCACGAGAAACCACTCCTTCGGTTCCACTGCAAAACCGAAGCGGTCTTTCAGCTCCAAGCCGAGGCGTCCTGGAGCAAAAAACTTGTGCAGCAGGGCTTCGAGGCGTTGGCGGTTGATGTTGGAGAGTTTGAAAGTGGCGACGATCTCAACCTCGGACAGCAGATAAGTGGGGTCTTTGGCGGCATGGGCGATGCGCCGTTTCACGTCGCCGCCCGTCACGCCGATTTTGTGGAGCACGTTGCGATTTTGCGCGACGAACGGATGCCCGGACTTGCTGCGAAGCACGTAAATGTGACCGCTGGGGAAATCCTCGCTTTCCTCCTCGGCCGAAAACAAAGGCCCCAGATCGGGTTCGCTGATGCGGCGGCTGGCTTTGTCCTTGTTCAAAGCGCGTTGCAGTGAGCGCAGCAGGAGATCGCTCTCGGTCCCGTTGTCATAAACCACGCGCAGCCGCCGGTCGGGGCGTCCGTAATCGCTGACGAAAGTCTCACCCATTTCGGCCACGAGCAGTTTTTGTCCGTCGAGGATGAACAGGTCGCCTTTTTTTACCTCGGCGTTGTCCTGGTATTTGAGGGTATGACGCTCGCCGTTTGCCAGTTGGCTTTGCACGGATTCGAAGAGCGGCCGGAAGGCGGCGAAGTCCGGGCAAGGGTTGCGTCTGGCGACTTCCTCGGCTGCTTTGATTTCCTCGCGCGGGCGCACGTGAACCAGCCGTGTGATGTCATCGGGCGCCGGCGACGCGGCCCCCAACTCGTCCAGCAGGGCGCGGTCGTCGGGTTCCTCGCGCACTCTGGCCGTGGCAACAGCCGAAGCATCGGCGAGCAGCCCGTGCTTGTCCCGATCGCGCAGCACTTCGCGGCATTCGCCCGAGGCGCGGATGCGGTCCAAACGCTCCGCATAAATCCGCTCGAAAATATCGCGGTGCTCCCCGTGTTCCGGCTTGCGTCCATGGGTCTCGAGGAAGCGTTCGACTTCCTCGAAGCCCGCGATGATGCGCAACTCGCGGTCGGATCGGCCGCCGGCAGCTTCTGTCTTGGTCTCGACGCCCAGCTCATCGAGGAGTTCGATGTCTTCGTTGGTGATGTCTTTAGCCATGGGCGGCTTTTGCTTGGGAGACTTTGTTCTGCAGGAAAGCGA